>VYEH01000195.1:2514-10837 GCA_009843005.1 Pseudomonadota bacterium
ATCCCGGCCGGTTCACGCTCTGGCACGTCAAGGACATGGATACCCGGGGCGAAATGGCCGATGTGGGTGACGGCGTCATCGATTTTGCGGCGCTTTTCGGCCGCGCCGACACCGGTGTTCGTTACGCTTTCGTCGAACGCGACGACTCGCCGGATCCGGAATCGACGATCCGGCGCAGTCATGCGGCGTTGGCGCGGATGCTGAATCGGGCGTGATCGCGGAGCGGGGCGCTCTCCCGACGCGCCAGGCAAGGTCGTGACCGCTACGCTATCTCACGCTCACCCGTAAGGCTCATGTACGGTACACGCGCTCAGAGCACCGGCAACGGTCAGGAACGGTACGCTTCACGCCCTACGCCCTGCACGGGGATGCCCTGAGACGCCATCACCTCGTTCTGCAGCGCATACATCGCGGCCGCCGCCTCGTCGATGGCCCTGGTGAACGCGACGGAGCCTTTGAGGATCGGCGCCAGTTCGTCCTTGTCCTGGATCCTGGCGGGCGGGTACTCGTGCTCGACCACCAGGTAGGTTTCGGCCGGGTCGATATCGAGCAACTCGCGGGCCGCCAACTGGTGATCGAGCCAGTCGACGGTGCGGTTCTGCAGGTACGCCAGCGGGTCGTGGCGCGCGGTGCCGGGCAGTTCGTGCTCGCACAGGGTAACCTGCTTCTTCCAGGCGTTGAGCTGGTCCGCCGGGTTGTCCGACGGGGCGTCGCCTTTCCAGTCGCCGCGTTGCATCGTCTGCCCGCCGTAACCCCATGCCGACACGCCCCGTGAATCGACCACCTGTCCCTTCACGTGAAAGGCGTCGATCAGAAAATCGTAGCCCTCGTCCTTCAGGTACTGGAACATCGAACGCGTATCCTGCCCCATCAGGACGGAGTGGGACGGATCGTAGTGAATCCGGAACTGGTCGCCCACGCCGTGTTTCTCGCAGATGCGGTGCAGCGCGATCCAGGGCCCCGGCGCGTAGGCGATGTTGTTGTGCCAGCGGTCCAGGGGCGTCCATCCCGGCATCGGACACTGTTCCACGCGATAGGTCAGCCCCCGCGCCTTCGCCTCCTTCAGCAGCGGGATGAAGACCTGCTCGAACATCTCCAGATTTGGGTCCATCTCCAGGTCGTAGTTGCGGCCGACAAATCCGCACACCGCGTCGGTTTCCAGCAGCACGGCCGCATCGAATACGCGCAACATGAATTCGTGCTTGACGCGGCGGGCTTCGCCGTCGGCGACCAGCATGTTGTCGAAATAGGCCAGGTCTGACAGCCCGACGCCGGTCTCCTTCATCGCCGCCTTGACGCGTGCGGCTCGTTTCTCGTCGAAAGGCTCCCGCAGATCCAGCGTGTTGGCGACCGGGTCCAGCATGGCCTCGGCCGGGACATCGCTGACGCTGGGATGGAGCGCGGTCGACAACTCGATGTAGGGCGACCCGATATCCCTGGAGAACTCAAGCCACTCCTCGATCGCCAGGTCCGGGTCGGGATCGCGCTTTTCACGGGGCGTCAGTTCCTGCAGTGCCGCTGTCAGTACGCTTATCTTCATCGGTTTCGGTTCGAAACCCGCTACAGGCTTGGCCATTGGATGTCTCCTTGTGTATTGATCGGGGTATTGAATGCGAAACCTGGCTGAATCCTTTCCAGAATAAGGCAGGCCCTCTCAGCGATCATCTCCCGTCGATCGGGACAAGCGTATTCTCGTTACCAGGAATAACGCCAGCGCGACCACCACGATCGAGGGACCTGACGGGGAATCGAAATTGGCCGATGCGAACAGTCCCCCGGCGACAGCGACGATGCCCGCGCCGGCCGCGCCCAATGCCATGCGCTCCGGGCTGGTTGCGAATCGGCGCGCCGTCGCTGCCGGTATGATCAGCAACGCAACGATCAGCAATACACCGACGACCTTGATGGCTGCGGCGATGACGCCGGCCAGGAAGATTCCGAAAACGAGCCGCGCGCGCTCCGGGTTCATGCCGGCGACCTTGGCGAGATCGGGACTCACGGTAGCCGCCAGCAGCGGACGCCAGATCAGCCGCAAGACGCCCAGCGCGAGTGCGCCGCCGATCCAGATCAGCGCCAGGTCGGTGCGCGATACCGCGAGAATGTCCCCGAAGAGTAGCGCCTGCAGGTCCATGCGCATGTTGGGAAAGAAGGAGAGGGTCACCAGGCCGACGGCCAGGCCGCCGTGGGCCAGAAGACCCAGCAGCGTGTCGGTGGGGAGCGTGTCGCGGCGTTCGAGATAGAACATCGCCAGCACGACCACGGAGGCAACGGCGAATATGCCGATGGTCAGGTCGAAGTCCAGGAGGATCGCAAGCGCCACGCCGAGCAGTGCGGAGTGCGAGATGGTTTCGCCGAAGTAGGCGAGTCGCCGCCACACGATGAAACAGCCGGCGGGACCGGTCACCAGCGCCAGGCCGATGCCGGCCAGCAGGGCGCGAACGAGAAAATCGTCGAACATGGCTCAGTGCCCCGAACCGTGGTGATGGTTCCGGGTACCGGTACTGTCAGCGGCTCCGGCCGGGAGGCCAGGGTCATGTTCGTGAGGCACCAGTACGATGACATCGTCGGCCCTGGACACCGCGTCCTTGACATCGTGGGAAATCATCAATACGCCACAGCCCAGATTCTGGCGGATGCCGTCCACGAGTTCTTCCAGCAGTTCCGCGCCGGCCATGTCCACACCCTGGGCGGGTTCGTCCAGCACGAGCAGGTTGGGCCGGTCGATCAGCGCCCGGGCCAGCAGCAGACGTTGAAACTCGCCTCCCGATAACGTGGTGACCAGCGGGTCCCCGAGACGTTCCAGTCCCACGGCGGAGAGGGCGGCGTCGACCTTACGGGCCGGGTATTTTCCGGTGAGCGTCATCAGGCGCCTCAGCGTCAGGGGCAGCGTATGGCCCAGCGTGAGCCGTTGCGGCACATAGCCGACTCTCAGCGACGGTGCGCATTCGACTGTGCCCTCGGTAAGATCGATGAGCCCGAGCACCGCCTTGACGCAGGTCGTCTTTCCGGCGCCGTTCGCGCCGATCACGCACACCAGTTCGCCCCGGTGCACGGTCAGGTCGACATGCCGGATGATCCAGCGTTCACCGCGCTTGATGCCGATGTCGCTGGCGACGAGGAGAGGATCAGACAGCGTAGGGCGCTCCGCCGGAAAATCGCTAGTCTATGGTGGCGAAGGTCCGGCCGCAACGACACCGCATCAAGGCAGTGGGCGGTAAGCGCCGGGGTATGGAAGTGCCTCGGCGCCGTGCGGTAAATGTTATATTTACACATTTGGCCCGGGCAAACGGCGTTGCGGGCCGGAGTAGCTGGATGACCATCACGACCGACGGGTTCGCCGGTTCGGATTCGACTGGAATCGATGCGCGCTGCCGTATGCGGGCAGCGGGCCGGTGCGCGCGTCGAACGATACGGGCGGTTGCCTGCCTGGCCGCGGCGTGCCTGGCCACAGTCGCGGCCGATGCGGAAGTTCGGGTCGTTGCATCGATCAAGCCGGTGCATTCGCTGGTGGCCGCGGTCATGGCCGGCGCGGGTTCGCCCGAGCTCATCATCACGGGCACGACCTCACCGCATGCCTTCAGCCTCCGTCCATCGGACGCGCGCAATATCCAGAACGCGCAGGTCATCTTCATGGTGGGAGATGCTCTGGAGACGTCGCTCGCCGGTTCCATCGAAACATTGGGCCGCGATGCCCGGGTGGTCAGGCTGTTCGAGATCGACGGCCTGGTGCGCCTGCCGTTGCGCGAGGGTGTGACCTTCGAGGGGCACGATCACGAGGGGGAGGGCGACCACGAAGTGCGTGAGGGTGAGTCGCTGGACATGCACATCTGGCTGGATCCGGTCAACGCCCGAACCATGGTTCGGGCCATTGCCGATGCGCTGTCCGCGGAGGATGCCGTCAATGCCGCAACGTATGCGGCGAACGCCGATGTGGAAACAGGCCGGCTGGACGCGCTGCTCGATCGGATCGACGCGGATGTCCGCGGCGTACGGGGCCGGCCGTTCATCGTCCTTCACGACGCCTTCCATTACTTCGAGAATCGCTTCGGCCTGATCGCAGCCGGGGCCGTCCGGGTCTCGCCGGACCGCCCGCCCGGCGTGCGGCGAATTACGGCACTGCGCGAACTGGTGAGCGACCTTGAGGTCGTCTGCGTGCTGGCCGAGCCCCAGTTCGAATCCCGCCTCGCCAACGTGATCACCGAAGGAACTTCGGCGCGTCTGGGAACCGTGGATCCGCTGGGTGCGGCGCTCGACAGCGGCGCCGATCTTTATTTCACGCTGCTGAACGACATGGCCACGTCGTTCAGGGATTGCCTTGCGGAACGTTAGCCGCTAGTCCGCGGCGGCCCCAATGGCGGCAAGGTCCGCCTTCAATCGGTGAACCCGTTCTTCCAGTTCCCGGATGGCGGCGACGGTCTCCCTTGCGCCCTTCTCGCCCACAAAGAAGAAGTGGTTGCCGCCGATATCGATGGCCAGTTGCGAGTACGCGTCCCGCGCCAGATCCCTGAGTTTGTCGAATCGATCTTCGGGCAGGTTTCTTGTTTGCCGCTCCCCGCCCGCATAACCGAAAAACAGGGTATTGGAGTTGATGTATCCCCAGGTAGCCCGGTCCATGACCGCATGCCGCGGGTCGTCCTGGCCCGGTACGATCATGGCAACGAGCGGATAGTCGAGCGCATAGAACTTCGTGTCCTGCATGTCGGCCCAGTGGTCCCGGTAGATGGTGTGCAGTTGCTCGTCATAGCGAAGTCCGCTACCCAGTAACTGCACGGGCCAGTGGCCGATGTAGTGCGAGTTCAGGACTTCGGCGGGAATGATTTCCGATCGGCCATTCTCTCTGGCATTGGCGGCCAGGGCACTGACCGCGGCGGCGGCGCCGTCGGGACGCAGCCCGAGCCCGCTCTCGTGCATCGCGACCCGTGCGTTCATGTTGACGGCGTTGGGCAGGGGCGGCGTTGCAGCCAGCGCTACGTGGAAGTCCAGGTCGATCCCCAGTTCCGCGGCCGCTTCGGCGAAGGGCTGCACGCTCTTGCCGCCCATGCTCCACACCGCGACGATGACGGGGCCGGTCAGTCCCTGTTCTTCCATCACGGCCTTCGTGATTTCAGCGGAGCCGTAACCCCAGGCCCTGACGGTCATGTCCGGGTGGGCATCGTCGAAGGCGCCGTCGTCGGTGAGCACGGGATAGGAAATCCCCAGGAAGTTGTAGCCTTCCCGATTGAGCCAATAGGCGAGAAAGTCTTCTTCCAATCCGCCTTCGTGCCCGCCGTAGGCGATGCGGGCAAGACTGCGGGCTCCGGGAATGAATACCACCAGGGGGGCGTCCCTTTCGGCAGCGATGAACTTCGCGATGAACGGATAACCCGCACCCATCCGGACTTCTTCGCCGTCCCACAGGTTGGCGGCATCCGCCGTTTGCAACAATGCCAAGAAGAAGACGCCGGGCAGAAAACGCCTGAGACTCGCTACAAATCGTCCGTTCATGAGTCTTGCCCCGAATCGTACCCGAGGCGCGAAGCTTGCAGTCCGCGCCCCGCGTGCGTCAAATCATCGAACCACTGCTGCATCCCCTGGCGTATTGGGAGTAGTATTGGTGCGTCGTGAACGAGTCTGCAGAGGGGAACGGACCATGACCAAGTCGACAGACGACCGCGTACCGGCATCCGGCCGGCGCGATTTCCTCAAGAGCGCGGCCGCGGGCGCCGCAACCGGCGCCGCAGCGCTGGTGGGCGGTACAACGGCTGCTCGGGCACAGCAGGCCGAAACGGTTGCCCAGGTCGCCGAGGCCGCCGAGTCGGCGGCAATCGCCGTTCCTGCGCCGACCGAGGCCCAGTTGGCCCGGGAAGAGGGCGACGTCAGGCCGCCGCCGGTAACTCGCGCGGCCATGGCGCCGGGTTCCGACCTGATGGTCGATGTGCTCCGGGACCTGGGGGTCGAATACGTCGCCTCCAATCCGGGTTCCAGCTTCGAGGGCCTGCAGGAATCCATCATCAACCACGGCAATCCCCCGAACCGCATGCCGGAATTCATCACCGCGCTGCACGAGATGTCCGCGGTGGACATGGCCCACGGTTACGCCAAGGCCACGGGCAAGCCCATGGTGGCGCTGATCCACGGCGTGATCGGCCTGACCAACGGCACCATGGGCATCTACCAGGCCTACTACGACCGGGCGCCGGTGGTGCTGCTGGTGGGCCGGGACAATACCTTCATCCAGACGCATACGGCGGACGACATCGGCGGCCTGGTGCGCAGCTTTACCAAGTGGGATGCCCATCCGCTGACATTGGAGGAATCCTTCAGCGCGATCCAGGAGGCCTATCACCGGGCTATGACGCCGCCGTGCGCGCCGACGCTGGTGGTGCTCGATACCGAAGTTCAGAAAGAGGAAGCGCCGGGCATGACGGCGCCGCCGGCGCCCGGGTTCAGCGTGGCGGGAATCGATGCGGATCAGGCCCGGGAGATCGCCCGCGGGCTGCTCGCCGCAGAGAACCCCCGAATCAACGTGGGACGCCTGCGCACCCCAGAGGGCGTCGCACAGGCGGTGGAACTGGCCGAGTTGGTGGGCGCCTGCACCAGTTCGCGTGCGGGCACCGGGCCCAACAGCTTCCCCAACCGCCACCCGCTGTGCGGGCCAGGCGCCGTGGGTGAAGAGTACGACTACGTGCTGGGGCTGGAGGCGCCTGGCGCACAGACGGCGCTGCTGGGACCCCACATCAGGACCATCGATGACCGCGACCCAACCAACATCGGACTTGGCGGCAACCGGATGATGGGTCGCGGGTTTGTGCCGATCACCCCGCCGCCGGGCGAGAACAACATCGATGTCGACGCCGAGGCGAGTCTGCCGGCCATCATCGAGGAGGTGCGCCGCGAGATCACCGCGGGCAGGAGCCGGGAGATCGAGCAGCGTTCGGCGCGCCATGCCGAGGTCAACCGCGCGGCCACCGTGGCGCGGGTCGCGGCGGCTGCTGGAGCCAAGCGCGCCGGCTGGAACGGCAGTCCCATCGCCACGGCCAGGGTGTACGCGGAGCTCTGGCCGCTGATCGAGGACGAGGACTGGTGCCTGTCGTCCGGATCGCGCTTCTCCGGCGCCCATCACGCCGACCTCTGGGCGCTCAACAAGCCGTACAGCTTCCTGGGCAGTTCGGGCGCGGGTGGCATCGGCTACGGTCTTGGGGCCTCGGTGGGAGCGGGGCTTGCGGCGAAAGAACGCGGGCGCTTCGTCATCAACATCCAGAACGACGGGGACATCAACTACTGCCCCGGCGCGCTGTGGACGGCGACCCATCACAAGCTTCCGGTCCTGTCCATCATGCACAACAATCGGGCCTGGCATCAGGAATTGATGTTCGTGGAATACATGGCCGGCGTGCGCGGCCGCGGGACCGACCGCGGGCACATCGGGACCACGTTGCGCAATCCGCACATCAACTACGCGAAGATGGCCGAAGCCTACGGCATGGCCAGCGAGGGGCCGATCGAGGATCCCAACGAGCTGGTGGCGGCCTACCGGCGAGGCATCGAGACGGTCAAGGGTGGGGAGCCCTACCTGATCGACGTCATCACCCAGCCTCGCTAGCGGCGGGGGAGAACGGCGATGATAAGAATACCGACAGGACCCGGCGCGACTCTGGCGCTTGCCATGATCATTGGCTTTGCGGGCATGGCCGGCGCGCAGATGCCCATGGGCGAAATAACCGGCGATGCCGAAGCGGGCAAGCAGCTCTACTACGATCACGCCTGCTACGCCTGTCACGGCTACACCGGCGAAACCGGCCACCAGATGAAGCTGATCGGCAGCGGCTTTCTGCTCAACGAGCAGACCTTCATCATCTACCTGCGGCTGCGGACCGAACTGAATCCGATCCTGCCGTCGGAGGCGATGCCCAACTATCCTGAAGAAAGCCTCAGCGACGAGGAGGCGAAGGATCTGTATGCGTATGTACGGACGTTCGCGGACAACGCGCCGCCGCTTCAGGACATTCCTACGCTGAACGCCATCATCGAGTCGGCGGCAGAGCCCTATTCGCCCTGATTGCCGTCGGCCCGGGAAACCTTGCGCTTTCGTATGAAGCCGAAATACACGTAGGCGGCCACCAGTAGCGCCGTGATCAGCAGGCCGATATTCCCGTACATCGGCCGGACCTGAAGTCCGAGGAACAGCGAGAAAGAGAACACGAGATAAAGCAGCACGATCACGATGACGTGGCCGAGTATTTTCAGTCCGGTCCGGACGGCCTTTTGTTGCATCGCAGATTCCTGTCGGGGTTTCGGTTCTACTTGAACGTCGTGTTTATAGACTCGGTCACCGCGTCCAAAG
>VYEH01000195.1:10847-13546 GCA_009843005.1 Pseudomonadota bacterium
CGCCAGATCGGCGCGAGACGCTGAGTCAACTTCAACTCGGCATCGCCTCAAGTAATTTTTTAAATTCAGCATAATACAAGTTATTTGTGATGTTGAATCTAAACTCTTGAGGGGCGAGTCCTCAACCAGTTCCTCCAGCGTGTTCTCCTGAAGTTGCTCGGCCTTGAGTTCGACTCGCTTTGTGTCTTCCCGCAACGTCATGCACTCTTCGTTGGATACATCGGGCTGAGTGCAGCCGGTGTGTTTCATCCAGGTTCGCACGGCGCGCAACGGGCGAACCACGTTGTCGGCCCAGGGTTCGGAAAAGGCCAGGACTCGATCCCACAGGAGGTCGTCGACTGCGCCGCGGGTGCATCCGAACCAGCAACAGAAGAGCAGCACGTTGACATCCAGCCCGTGCCGGTCCTGCAATGCCAGGCAGGCGTCGGCGACACCGGGTTGGCCGTACGTGCGCACGGAAAAGTTCCAAAGGGTGGTTGGTTGCTCCATGGCCGCCGGTTCCGTTACGTTCGGATCAGGTCACGTGTCGGGCGCTGCGGCAGCGAAAGCTGGCTGCTGCAACAGCGCAAGCAGGCTGCCTCGGCAGCGAAAGCGGGCTTAGGCTGCTGCGGCAGGCCAATGCATGGGTCCCTTGCGCTCCGGCTACTTGGCCTCGCTCGCCAGCGCCTCGCGCTTCTCGATGATCTCCCGCATCTCCTGCTGTTTTTCCCGGCTGATGGGGTAGCCCAGCAGAAGTGCGACGACAATGGAATAGGCCAGGACCGGCAGCGCCACGATCAGGTAGCGAAGACGCTGCAAGGCTTCCTCCGTGTTGTTCATGCCAAGTTCCGGATCGAACCCGAACGCGGCGAGGAACGAGAACCCGATGAAGATGCCGGTGCCGGAGGCCAGCTTGCTCGATAGCTGCAGCAGCGAATAGTAGAGTCCCATGCGCTCGGAGCCGCTCTCCACGTGATCCTGGTCGCAGACATCGGCCATCATGGTGCGCGGAAGGAATTCGTTGGCCGATGTATTCAGTCCGACCACCAGGAAGGCTACAACCGTCCAGAAGAGCATGCCGGGAGGCAGCGCCAGCAGCACCAGCGGCGCCAGGGCGCCAGTCGTGAACGCGACCTGCATGGCGCGGTGCTTGTTCCACGCCTGGGCGAGGTGCAGCCAGACGGGCAGGCCGAGAAGGCCCCCGACAATCAGGAACGCCAGGATGAAGCCAATGCGGTCTTCCAGGCCGAGCGAGTAGGAGACGAAGAACACGAACAGTCCCTGAACGAAGTACGTGGAGAAGGTCAGGAGCGCGTTGACGATGAGCAGGCGCAGAAGCGCCATATTCTTGAACACGATGGCCGCGCCGCGCCTGAGGCCCAGGTGGGGGCGGTTGGGCGTTTCGCGTTCCGGCAGGCTGAACAGGCTGATGACCGCGGTGACCGGCAGCAGGATGAGCAGGAACACACCGACCGAGGAGACCAGCTCCGGGTAGGTCGATTCCCCGAATTGCTCCAGTACGGCGGGCACCAGGCTCATCATGATGCCCCCGATCATGACCATGACCTGCAGCAGCCCGGTGATCCGGGAGCGCCGGTCGTAGTCGCGGGACAACTCCAGCGCCCACGACGTGTGGCTGATCGACCAGGCATTGAAACCGACATAAAGCAGCGAGAGCGAGAAGAACAGATACAGTACCGAAGCCGTCTCGGGCGGGTTGTAGACCAGCAGCACGGCCAGCACCAGTATGGGTACCGATGCCGCCAGCCACGGCCGCCTTCGTCCCCAGCGGGTCGTGTAGCTGTCCATCAGTACGCCGCACGTAGGCGCCACGATCATGTCCACGATCTTGGCCAGCAGGAACACCAGCCCGACCGTGGCGGCGCCGAGTCCCTGCTGCTCCGCGTACAGGGCCGGCAGAAATACGAATACCGATACCAACAGGGAGTTCAGACCCAGGGCGGGCAGGGAAAACCCGATCATCCGCGTATTGCTGGCGTAAATGTCGCTCATGGGAAACTCTCGCTCCTGATCGCCCGATGGACCGCCCGATGGGTCGCCCCGGCAGGGTACTCCGAAGGCGGGCGTAAGTATATGGCCTGGACGCTGGCCACGGGCGGCCCCGAGGCCACCGGTTCCGCACTATCGGTTGGATGGAGCACTAGACGCCGGCGGGGTTGACCGTCTCGGCAGAACTGTGCGCGCGGATGTCCCGGGAAGGCACGCCGCCGTCGATGTTCTTCCCGGTCGGCAGCCACGCGCAGACCAGCTCCGGGTTGACCCACACCGTTCGGCACTCGGCGGGGACGAAGTATTCCACGAACACGAGATCCTCGTCGCCGTCGTTGACGAAGTTGTGACGCTCGAACTCGTAGTTGTACAACGTGTCGCCTGCACGGATCGGGTGGGGCTCCTCGCTCAGAAGCGCCGTACCGGAGCCGCTGACTATGTACTGGAAGTGTTCCGCACCCTCGTGGTGGTGGTTGGAGGCCTGCGTACCGGGTGGGTAGACGATCATTTCGCCCTTGACGGCCTTTGTGCCAAACAGGGTTGGCGTAACCAGGTAGATGCGTTTGCGTGCGTCGTGCTCGGAATCGAGCATGGGTTCTTCGCGCCAGCTCATGCACCGGAATCCGGGCGGCGCCGTCTCGAACGCGGCATCGTAGCGCTTCGCGTCGGGCACGGCTCCATAGAGAACCGCGGCTCCTTCATCGGTAGCC
>VYEH01000195.1:13556-13942 GCA_009843005.1 Pseudomonadota bacterium
GGAATACGACATGGGAGGTATCGAGTCGATGCCGGCCGTCGCTGCCGTCGAGCACGGCAGAGCCCTTCAGCAATTGAAACCACGCCAGATCGGTGTCCCTGACTTCGAACGCCAACCTGGAGCCCGGATCCATGCTCCAACGGTCCAGCGCGATGCAATCGTTGCCCACGCGTTCGGGAGTGATCAGTGCGCGGCGGGTCACGCCCTGCGTAACGGGAATGGCATCGACCTCGTCGACGTTGAACAGTACTGGCATCTGTCTGGATCCTCTGCGGCCTTATCGAATACGAATTTGGCGAATGTACAACAATTATTCCGGAAACGGCGAATATCCCTCAATCCCCTGATAAGCGGATAACGATGGGGGTTAAGCGGGTTGGGGTGGT
>VYEH01000191.1:0-3613 GCA_009843005.1 Pseudomonadota bacterium
CCCGGATTCAGGGGCAACATCCCACCGGCCATTTGCCAAGCCCGACTATACAATATAACTTCGCCAATGCACCGTTGCCTCGATTGACCGACAACCGGAGTTCGGGCCAGCACTGTAAGTGCGCCCGACCAGGGTGGTAAGGGACTTCAAGGGTTCGAGTGCGACCGGCCTTGACTGGGCCTGCGTTGGGCGAGCGGGCGTTGGCGGCGCGAGTCCAGAGCGTGGCGGGGCGAATGGCCCGATGTCAGCGGGACCCGCCGGGTCGGACCCGCGCTGGCTGAGCGCGCTGCCCCACGGTGCGATGCCCGCCTAACTGGGCGGATTCCCGACGGCGTCGCGGGGAAAGCTGTGACATGGCGGTGGACACAACAGCGCACGGATATCGGGCTCATTCATTGCCCGCGTCTTAGTCCACGGCTGGAGTCCACGAAATTATGACGTACTCGCCAGGCCCGGGAAGCGCATACGTTATCTCTCCAGTGTGGTCATTCCTGCTTTGACTCTCAGCGGTGATACCGACTTCCACAACATTCCCGGATACGTTGGTCGCCACCCACTGCCCGCCTACGAACAGCCTGAGGTCTTTCATCGTCACCCCTGGAACAGCCAACGAAAAGATCGGCTCAATATCGACCGTTTCCAATGTCGAAAAAACACCTGTCTGGCCGACCAATGGAAGACCGGTATCGCGACCGAATACCAATTTGACCGTTTTGCCCGTCGCTTTAACCTCGCTCTCAACAATTGTCGCAACCGCCTTCAACTCGACAGAACGTTGTGCCTGCCCCGTTGATGGGCATATCGTGAGCGCTATCAATGTAAAGGTGGAAAGGTGTTTTTTCCGGAAAACAGAAGCACGTCTAAGAGCCACAATCCCGTTGTACAGCGCGAGCCGGGCTCCACGGGGAATCTTGGGCGAAATGGCAAGACCTGAGACAGAGTGGGCAGTGATGGGTGCCCCCAAAGCTCGGATATCATACATCATCGATTTTCCTTTTTCGGACTTGTGAGTACGCGTTTCTGTATTCAAAGCGGGAATCCGTGGAATAGTGTTTCGAAGGATCGAAGCCACCGTTCGGCATCCGCCTCGGCCGGATTTCCCATTCTCAATCGGAGCCATGCCATAGGCACGATATTTGCCCACACCACCTTTCCATCCGCCAGATCGAACAGCGCCGCCCTAAACAACGATCCCGTCAATAAGTTGTACGTTAAAAGAACCCCGCTACCTGGGTCTCGCCGGGCGAACATCGTGACAAAAAGGGCATAGTCCGCACCATACTCATCCAGGCGGTCCATGAATTCCGATGGCACGGAATAAATCCCGTGAAATGCGCCTTCCTCCTGCGCCCATTGGATGATGTCGAGGTTGATGGTCGCCACACGGATGACCTCGGAGTCCTCGTTCGCGATAGTGTCATGCGCATAGCGGATTGGCTTGACGCCCCTCTCGGAAAACCAGACGTCAAGCGCATCGTAAAGGCCCTGGGTCGCCGCCTGCGACCAATCGGCCCTGGGCCTAATGTAGATTGGTGCGGCCCCCAGCTCCGAAATTTCGATGTCCGCCGGTAGGATCAGCACCGAGGCATCCGATGGCGGAGGGGACGCGGTATCCGAAACGAAAACGACGGGCGAACTGGCGCACCCGCCGGCAAACAGGACTGCCAGTGCGATCCATATCGTGGTTCGATTCATTATTGAAGTTCCTCCTTTTCGGCACACTTCAAGTACCAGGGGCGTGTTCCTTTGGCACTGTAGCCGCGTCAACATACCTCGTGACGCTCACGGGCAGTCGATTCGCGCCGTGTGGCCGGTCGGCGCGGTCTCGATCGTGCAAGTGCGGCCGTCGAGCGTGAACGGTTCCCCCGGATACATCGGCGCGATCTCGTCTTCTTCCTCCAACGCGACGAAGGTGCCGCAATCGTTCAGTTCGCCGTCCCGGTCCAGATCCACACAGGCGAAGTCCCTGAGCCCGTCAAGCGCGGCGGAGTCGATCGAGTCAACTGTAACGGCGCCGGATTCGCTTCGCGCGTATCTGATCGCCGCTTCCGCGCGGAATGTCCCGGTGTTGAAAACACCGTCCAGATTTGCGTCGAACGTGCCGACCAGCACCGGTTCGGCGCCGGGAACGGGCACCTGGCCAATCCAGAAGCCGCCGACGTTGTAGAGCAGCCTCAGGTCATCCGAATACCTGTCATCGACCACCCTCAAGGCCAATCGGTAGGGCAGAAGCTCGCCCGTGCCATACGGCACGTTCAGAACCACGCCTGTTCCCAGCCGCAAGGCATCGTCCGTTCCGGAAAAAACGTTCCTGTCCAGCGCCCTGTCCGCCATGACCGACGGCGGCCCGTCGTCGGTCAGGTCCCGGTTCCGGTTCCGGTCGCCCCAAATCACGTGCAACCGCTCCTCGTGGAACTCGCCGAATCCGCCCTCGTGCCTGGATGCGCACAGCCGGGGCAAAATCACATCCTCGCAGCGCCCGTTCTTCTCATAGGTGTCCACCATGAACTCGAATACGGGATCCTCGCCGTCGCCCAGGCGGATCGCGTGATAAGTCTGACGGTGTCCGATGGCCTCCGGGTAGACGACCGTGGCCGGCCGAAAGGCATGCAGATCGGCCCGCTTGGGCGGGGCCGGAAAGCCGCCGGTGCGTGGCTCCAATCCCTCTCCGTGAACATATCCGAATGACAGTTGGCCGTTTCGCGGCCCATTCAGCGGCCGCGGGTCGCCGGTGTCGGGAATGCCGTCGTTGTCGTCGTCGAGGTCGATGTTGTCGCCGATGCCGTCCCCGTCGTTGTCGGCCCACTCCAGCGGATCCAGCGGGAACGGGTCGGTTGCGTTCTCCACGCCGTCCCCGTCGGCGTCGCGGTCGAGAAAGTCGCCGATGCCGTCGCTGTCCGTGTCCAGCCATTCCCCCGGCTCCAGCGGCAGCGCGTCGACGATGTCGGGCGCCCCGTCGTTGTCGTCGTCGGGATCGATGGCGTCGGCGAGCCCGTCGACGTCGTGATCGCCCGACACGCTCCCCAGGATTCGGGGCGCGGGGGCGGTGTCGGACAACCACTCGAATACCGTGCCGTAGGGCGTGGCGCCGGCCGCGCAGTGGCCCCCGGGCGCGTCGAGGTCCCAGCGGGTCTCAAAGCCGAGCACGTCGCGAAAGAGATCGCGCATCGCCACCGAGTTATCGTACAAAAAGTCCCCGGTCGTGGATTGCACGAACACCTTGAACCGCGGCGCCACCGCGGACACCGCATGCGGCGTCCAGGAAACCGTCGGCGACCACGGATTGACGAAATTCGGAGGCCAGGCGGAACCCCAATACAGGCAGCCGCAATCCGAGTGGAACCCCCCGCCATACACGCCGGCGTAACGCTGGAGGAAATAATTGATGAAGCAGGGGCCCTGGGAATCGCCCGTGAACACGATCCGGTCGCGGTCGATGGCCGCGTTGCCGCCGAAATCGCTCTGCAGCAACTCATGGATCAGGCGGGCGTCTTCCGGCAGCCAACCCCGTCGGCCGTCGTTATTCAGGCTTGATCCGATGATGCTGCCGGCCTTCGCCGAATAGGGGGACGCCACCGCGGCGCGGAGCATCCCCTTGTCCAGACTGAACGAG
>VYEH01000191.1:3675-13575 GCA_009843005.1 Pseudomonadota bacterium
CCGGTTTCGTTGCCATGAAAATCGAGCGCGACGCCGCGCGGCCGGCCCAGGTCCCAGTCCGCCCCGAATTGCAGCCTGAACCGGATCGTCCGGCCGGTCGAGTCGGTGAAGGCGTCCGTGAGAAAACCGTCGCAGGAGTCGTCGTACATCGCTCCGTGCGTCCTGTAGGTCGAGTTCGCGGGCAGCAGATAGATTTGGAATTCCAACTCGTCGGTGTCGCCATCCGCATCGGTCACGGCATATCTCAATCCGTAGGACTGGATCCAATCGGTGTCGTTGATCGGCGCGCCCTCGACCCGCCGGGTGGCCGGGTCAAAGGCCAGGCCCGGGATGAGCGCCGGGCGGGGTTCCAGTTCCCAAAAACCCTCGGGCGCGCGCATCACCTCGAGCGAGTACGTCAGCGGGGCATCGCCGCCCGCCGCGGGCGGCAAGGTCAGGGGATCGATGGCCGCGCCGTCCCTGTACCAGATTTCCGAAGCGAAGCACGCCGCGACGAAACTGGGCGGGGCGCCATCGCCGGCGGAAGTGCGGACGATCGATCCGGAGGTCACGCGCCGGTCCTCGATCCTGCAACCCCCGCCGCCCCGGCAGGTGTACCGGTAATCGCCTTCTTCGATGTACCCGCCGTTGTCGAGCTGGACGGTCACGGCGCCGCCGGACGTGCTGAACGAACCGCCCGAAGTCGCGTCCGGCGTCCAGTCTCCGGTCGGCAGGTCGGCGAGCGTCTCGCCAGCCTCGAAGGTAGTTGGCCATTCGCCCCCGGTATACACGTAGACCTTGTCGTTGTGCCAATCGGTGACATAAAAGCGGCCGTTGGCGAATGCGATCCCGGAGGGGTCGTTGTTGTAGTCGGCCAGATCGAAGTCGGCCGCCGCGTCGCGCTGCCCGGAGGCCGTGTACGCGTAGACCTTGTCGTCGCCCCGGTCGGTGACATGGAAGCGGCCGTTGACGAATACGATCCCGCCGGCGTCGACATTGCCGGCATCCAGATCGAAATCGGCCGCCGCGTCGCGTTGTCCCGAAGCGGTGTACGCGTAGACCTTGTCGTCTCCTTCGTCCCCGCTATCGACCACATGGAAGCGGCCGTTGGCGAAGGTGATCCCGGTGGCGGAGACGTTGTCGTCATCCAAGTCGAAATCGCCCGGCGCGTCCGCGCCGCCATCGGAGGAGGCGTCGGTACCGGAATCGTCCGCCGGCGCACCGGTTCGCCCGGCGACGCGGTCGATCCGCCAGACGCCGCCGTCCCGGCGCGAGGCGGCCAGATCGTAGTCGGTTCCGCCAATGCGGCCGACGATTTCGACCGATTCCCCGAACGTGCCGAACAGGAACGCGGCCGTCCCGCCGGCATCGACCGCGAACCGCTCCTCCGTGCCCGGATAGACGCAATCCTCGCCCGGCGCCAACAACAGGCCGGGCCGGCATTCGTCGGCCGTGGCCATGCCTTGCCCGGTTTCGGCGCTTGTGACGGCCACACCCCTTGCCCGCAGCGCGTCGATGTCCCGCTGAAACGAGGCGCCGTTCAAAGTGGCGGCGTCCAGGGTCACATGCCGCAGACTCGCCAGACCCAGCAACGGGGACAAATCCTCGATCGGGTTGCGGGCGAGATTGACCGATTCCAACCTGTGCGCGTGTTCCAGGCCCGTCAGATCCTCGATCCCGAGGTCCGACAGATCGAGCCATCGAATGTAGTACCGGAAGTCGTTGTCGAACAAGACGACGTCGTCGGCATTTCCCGGCTTGCCGGCGGCTTCGGCAAGCGCCGCCCGGAGCCGCCCGTCGGGCACGTGCCGCTCGGCGGGCGCGATGTCGTCGTCGTAAAGATGAACGGTAATCCCCCTCGCCTCCAGCAATGGAACATGGGAATAAATCGCCTCTCGGCCAAGTGGGTTCCCCTGGATCCACAGGCCGGCGTCGTCGGCGAGTACGGGGCTGTCGACAAGTGCCGATATATCCGAGATTTGGTTGTAATTGATATGAAGAACGGACAATGACCTCAGTTTCGAGAACATGGCCATGTCGGAAACGCTGTTTTGCCAGAAGAAAAGGACGGAAAGCTCGGGCAGGCCCGTCAGCTCGTCGAGATTCTTCACCCGGGTGCCGCTCAGGTGCAGCCGGGATAGTCGAGTCAGCCCGGCCAACGCGGAGATGTCCGATACCGGCATGTAGTTCAAGTAGAGGGTGCGCAGCTCCGGGAAGTGGGAGATCGTCCCGATATCGTAGAGGCGCGGATTGTCCGAAAGCTCCAGATGTTCCAGCCGCCGCAAGTCCGCCAGCGGCGCGATGTCGGTGATCGCGCCTTGCTGATTGGACAGGTTCAACCGGTGGAGTCCCGTCAAGCCGCCGAGCCACTCGAGCGAAGCGTCGTCCAGGTAGTTCAGATGCAGCTCCAGCCAACCCAATTGGTTCATCCCGGCCAAAGGTGAGATGTCCGCGATCGCGTTGCCGCCCAGAACAACGCTTCGCAGGCTGGGCATGCCCACCAGGGGCGACACATCCGAAATCAGATTGAACGACAGGTCCAGCCAGCCCAGCCGCTCAAGCCCGGATAGCGGGGAGAGGTCGGACACGTCGCCGTGCCGAAGCGTGAGCGTGTGAAGACTGCCGGCGTGCTGCAGGCCCTCCAGCGAGCGCACCCGTTCTCCGGACGGCAGCCCGTTCCACGGCATCTGGATGTCGTCGATGGACGCCATGTCGCCCGCCGCGATGGGCGTGCCCGGCGGCAACCCCAATTCATCTTCGATGATCGCGCGCAGGACGGGGTCCGGTATGAGCACCTCTTCGGAAGGCAGTTCCGGGTCCGCGTTGTCGCCGATGCCGTCGTCGTCGATATCCGCCCATTCCATCGGATCCAGAGGGAACCGGTCGTCGCCGTCGGGCACGGCGTCGTTGTCGTCGTCCGGATCGGCGCGGTTGCCGATGCCGTCGCCGTCGGTATCCCTCCACTCCGCGGCGTCGAGCGGAAACCGGTCCGCCGGATCCACGATGTTGTCCCCGTCGGCGTCCGGTTTCTCCTCACGGAAGCGGGCGACCTGAAACCGCACCGCGTCGAGGCTCGCCACCGCGTCGGCGCCGTTCCATTCGTGCCTGGGCGCGCCGTAGGGGCAACCCGACGCCGAGCAGTCGGCGTCCGGGTCCGAAAAGCGGACCACTCCGCCGTTCCCCATGATGGTGGTCAGGGCGTTTTGTCCGGTGTGGCCGCGGGCCCAGCGGAAGGTTCCGGCCACAGTGCCCCACTGCATCGGGTGATCCAGCCCGAGAACATGCCCGATTTCGTGCGCCACAACGAACGCGCTCACCGGATAGAAGATCGCGGCATCGAAGCGCGCCCGGGCCGGAGGCGTCATGTAACCCCGGCTGCGGTGGCCCCCCAGGTTGGCGAATCCGCCGCCGGGGCCGAAGTTCGAGTCTTCCGGAGGGAAGCCGCGGAAATAGACGTTGATGTCGGCGCCGTGCAATCGCCCGACCCGCTCCAGAAGCTCGACGGTCGGCTCGGTATTCCAATCCTCGGCGTCGTCCCAGTCCCCGTCCTGGTCTTCCATGGAGACGATGCCGACCGTGCGCAGCCGGATGTTCGTGCCGCTGTCCTCGTAAGCGAGGCTCGCCAATGTCATGAGGTGGTGAATCCGGGTGTGCGGGGCGTAGCCGAATTTCGAGGCGTAACCCTCGTTGTGCAGCACCAGCACGTCGAGCGTGGACTCGCCCGGCGCGGATTCCGGATCGGCCGGATCCGTGCCTTCCAGGCGCTCGTTGGCGTCGGCCACCCCGTCGCCGTCGCCGTCCGTAAGAAAGTCGGGGCTCCTAAAGACGATGGCGTCCTCCGATACGCCGCTCTCCTGGCGCAGCAACGGAATGCGATCGACCGAACGCGAACCGCCGTCGGCTTCCGTTTCGTCGAGATGCAGTAGCCCGTGCGCGAGGGCGGGGTCCGACGCATCGGCTTCGACGAATCGCGACAACTCCGGCCAGCGGTGCGTGAATCGCCGGGATTCGGTATCCGGCGCCAGCGGGCCGACGATCAATTCGCGCCCCGGGAATTCGGTCGTGGCGCCGGAGGCGTGCTCGACGGAAAAGGCGACGGAGAGCGCGCCGGTGACCGTCGGGCGGAAATTGCGCACGCCGAACGTCACGCTCGCCTCCCCGGTGGCCGGGCGCAGTTCCAGTTCGCAGGGACAGATAAATTCAATCCCGTCGACCGTCGCCCAGGCGCTACCCGCCCAGGCCAGCGACAACGCGATACAAACGCCGCCCGCGAGGCTAAGACGGCCCCGTTTTGCGGCCCCAGCCGCCCGCGGCGGCGCGTTATCGATTGCCCGCACTTGCGGTGCCTTCCTTCTACCCGTCACTCTTCAATGCCGGCATCGCCACCCGGGGTTGAAAGTACGCCGAGGTCTTCCCCGGGCAGCAGAATATCCCGATGACTGACGTCCATGTTCGCCGTCATGCTGGCCGTGGGCAGCAGCCAGCCAAGCTCGTCGTCCGCGAAGAGCTCGTAGGAACCCCAGGGCGTCTCGACCCACGCGAACACGTTTCCCGGACCCGCCGTGACCACCGAACGCAACGGGCGGCCGTCGCCGCCCGTCATGCGCGCAATCGCGGCCCGCGAGCCGCCGGGACCGTCGTCGATCGCCGCGACGATCGGTTCGTATGTCTCGCCCAACTGCGGCACCGGGAGCCTCAACCGCCCCCCCACCCGCCAGCCGCGCGAGGCCGCCACCGTGCCCGCGACGCTCACAAGCCGCCTGCCGTCCGCCGACCAGTGGGCGGGGAATTCGGGCAGCGGGTCGACGGAGGCTTCCTCGATCGCGCGCCACAGGGACGCGACGTCGGTTCCGGACGCCTCCTCGGGTGGCTGGACG
The DNA here is from genome assembly GCA_009843005.1 of Pseudomonadota bacterium. Taxonomy (GTDB): domain Bacteria; phylum Pseudomonadota; class Gammaproteobacteria; order Steroidobacterales; family Rariloculaceae; genus UBA6522. The sequence continues at coordinate 8,532 of VYEH01000191.1, forward strand.
ACGCCGGCGGGCGGGGCGGTCTCCGGTTCCGGCGACTCGGGTGTGGGACCCGGAAAAGGCATGGGCTGGTCCGGGTATTCTGTCTCGGGCGGACGGGTCAGCCACAAAGCCGCGATAGCGACCGCCGCGACGCCCGGGATCCACAGCCGGCGCGGCATCACGGCCGCGTCCGCCGGAGGTGCCACGGTAGGCGCGGAGGACCGTTCATGGCGGGGCGCTTCCCCGCCACTTCACGCGCAACGGCTCGCCGTACCGTAGCGCAACGATGGCGAAGTACTCCACATCCACCGCGCAACCCAGGTCGCCGCCGTGCGCAGGGGCCGCCTCGACGGTCCGCTTCAGCGCGAAAGGCGCCGTGTCGCCGCCGGTGAGCCGGCCGATGGAGGCCACGTCCAGTAGGTCGCCCTCGATGCGGCCCGTGAGCGTGACGCTCGACACGCCGGATAAGGCGTGGACTTCGCCTTCGATCAGGACAGCCGTTCCTTCGGCCGATGCCTCGCCGGTGCAGCGAAGGGCGCGTAGCGTCAGTGGTGTGCCGGTGGTCCCGTAATTCGTTCGGTTGCCGCCCCCGACGCGGTCGATGCGCCAGGACCCCTCGTCCAGGCCGGTCGCGGCGATGTCGAAGCGGTGTCCGTCGATGGCGGTGTCGATGTCCACCGAGCCGCTGAACGCGCCGAACAGAAACCGCGCCTGCCCGCCGGCATCGACCTCGAAGCGCTCGGGCGTGTCCGGGTACAAGCAGCTCCCACCCCCCTGCACGACCAAGCCCGCTCGGCAGTTGACTTCGGTCGCCGTGTCCGCGACATCGGCGGCCGCTCCCGCCGGGGCGCAAACCCACAGCAGCGCGACCGCCGCAGCGGTCCGGGCCGCGCGGCCCATTCCATGTCCGCCGATGGCCGGCGTCCTATGGCGCGCGGGCCGGCGTTCCATCCTCACCGGCATCTGATCGTCAAGCCGTTGATGTTGATGCTTCGCGCGTTGAAGAAACTCAGCCTGACCCTGCCGCCGGAGCAGGTAGCCGTGTCGCCGGCCCTGACGGAAACCCGGTTCAAACTGTACTTGGTAACCAACGCCTGGGTGATCGTGCAGCTCTCGCCCTCGCCAAGTTCGATCACATCGAGCACCTCGACGCATGCGCTGCCGGTGCTCGGGGAATCCGATCCCTCGTCACCAGTATATGTGTAGATGCTGTCTGTCCCGACAACATGAAAACGCCCGTTGGCGAACTCGATCCCTCTGGGGCTGTCGTTATCGTCATCCAGATCGAAGTCGGCCGCCGCGTCGCGTTGTCCCGACGCGGTGTACGCGTAGACTTTGCCGTCGCTCACATCGACGACGTAGAAGCGCCCGTTGGCGAAGGTGATGCCTCGGGCGAAGCCGTTGTCGTCATCCAGATCAAAGTCGGCCGCCGCGTCGCGCTGCCCCGACGCAGTGTACGCGTAGACCTTGTAATCGCCGAAGTCGACGACGTAGAAGCGCCCGTTGGCGAGCGCGATCCCATAGGCGTCGACGTTGTCGCCATCCAGATCGAAGTCGGCCGCCGCGTCGCGTTGTCCCGACGCGGTGTAGGCGTAGACCTTGGAGTCGCTATAATCAACGACATGGAAGCGCCCGTTGACGAACTCTATACCCAAGCCACTGCTGTTTTGGGCATCCAGATCGAAGTCGGCCGTCGCGTCACGTTGTCCCGACGCGGTGTAGGCGTAGACCCTGCGAGCTTCTATGTTGACCACATGGAAGCGCCCGTTGGCGAACTCGATCCCGGTGGCGTCGCCGTTATAGGCACTCAGATCGAAATCGTCCGCCGCCATGCCATCGCCGCCCGATGCCTCGACCACGATGGTGAAACCGAGCGAATCGCTGTCCCCGTCGGCGTCCGTGGCGGTGTAGGTCATGTCGTGGGTGCCGGTCGCGCTGGGCGTGCCGGAGAGTCGGCGCGTGGCGGAATCGAACGTCAGGCCCGGGACGCTCGGCGTGAGAGAGTAGGTCAGCGTCCCGCCGCCGCCGCTGGCCGTCGGCAAGTTCAAGGTGTCTATGGCCGTGCCGACGACATAGTAGCGGTTGCCTGGTCTTAGGTCGTTATCCAGATAAGGAGAGTCAGAAACTTCGTCTCCCGCGTACGCGTAGACCTTTTTGTCGGTCGAGTCGGCCACATAGAAGCGCCCGTTGGCGAATGCGATCCCAGTGGCTTTGTCATTGCCTTCATCCAGGTCGAAGTCGGCCGCCGGGTCTCGCTGCCCCGAGGCGGTGTACGCGTAGACTTTGTCGTCGGTCGAGTCGACGACGTAAGAGCGCCCATTGGCGAAGGCGATGCCCCGGGGTATGCGGTTGCCTTTATCCAGGTCGAAGTCGGCCTCCGGGTCTCGCTGCCCCGACGCAGTGTAGGCGTAGACTTTGGCATCTTGCGAGTCGACGACGTAGAAGCTCCCGTTGGCGAAGGCGATGCCCCTGGGGGTGCCGTTGCCTTCATCCAAGTCGAAGTCCGCCGTCACGTCGCGTTGTCCCGACGCGGTGTACGCGTAGACCTTCTTCTCGTCCCATTCGGTGACGTAGAAGCGCCCGTTGGCTAAGGCGATCCCATACCTAGCGTATCGATCGCCGTCAATCAGAACAAAGTCCGCCGTCGCGTCGCGTTGTCCCGACGCGGTGTACGCGTAGACATTGACGCCACCGAAATCGACGACATGGAAGCGCCCGTTGGCGAACTCGATCCCGGCGGCATAGATTCTTCGCTCGCCCAGATCGAAATCGCCCGCCGCCACGCCGTCGCCGCCCGATGCCTCGACAACAATGGTGAAACCGAGCGAATCGCTGTCCCCGTCGGCGTCCGTGGCGGTGTAGGTCATGTCGTGGGTGCCGGTCGCGCTGGGGGTGCCGGAGAGTCGGCGCGCGGCGGAATCGAACGTCAGGCCGGGGACGTCCGGGGCGAGCGAATAGGTCAACGTCCCGTCGCCCCCGCGGGCCTCGGGCAACGTCAGCGCGCCGATCGCCGTGCCCACGGTGTACGCTTGGTCGCCGGGTCCGTTCACGCCGGAGAAGCTCGGCGAGGTGTCCGTCCCCCCGCCCGGCGGTTCGGTGCGCCCGTCGATCCGGTCGATTCGCCAGACGCCGCCGCCCTGGTGGGAGGCGGCGAAATCCCAAATTCTCCCGTTGATGTTCGAGTTGGCGAGGTTGATCGAGCCGCCGGAGGTGAAGAACAGGAACCGGCCGCGCCCGTCGGAGCTGACCGTGAACCGCTCGGCCGTGCCGGGGTAGGCGCAACCGTCGCCCGGATTCAGGGTGAGTCCGACATGGCAGTCGCCGTCGCCCCCTACCGGCTGGGGCGTTGTCGTTCCCGTATCGGATTCGGAAAAGCGCACGTGCAGCGTGTAGGCGCCGCCGGTGCGGCTGCTGTAGCCCCGGACCCGCACGTAGTACGTGCCCGCCGGTACGTCTTCCGAGATACTGAAGTTGGTCCCCGCGCCGCCGTCGTCGTTGCGGCCCAGCACGGCGCCGTCGGCGTCCTCCAGTTGCCCGTAGGTGTCGGTGCGGCCGCTGCTGTAGGCTTGCAGCGTGCCGGCTTCGGCAACCTCGACGCGGAAATAATCCACGTCGCCCGCCGTCAGCGCGCCCGGGGTGTCCGAGCCGGCCGCCACGGGCGTGGCCGAGGCCGCTTCGTCGCCGTGGTCGTCCCCGTCCGAGCCTCCTCCGCCGCCCAGCGGCGTTCGGGCGATGGAGCCGGAGATCATTTCCCCGTTGCGGACCGTGCATCCGCCGGTGCTCTGGCAGGTGTACCGGAAGTTGCCTTCCTCGATATAGCCGCGATGGTCGAGTTCTGCCGTCCAGTCGTCCCCGGACGCTGTGAACCGCGCGTTGGAAATCGTGTCCGGCCGCCAATCGCCCGTCGGCAACCCCGCGACCGTCTCGCCCGTCTCGTACGTCACGGCCGCGCCGTCGCCCGTACCCTGGACCGCGATGTAGAAGTAACGCCAGTCGGCGTCGCCGGAGGCGGCGTCGCGCACCCGGTACGTCATCAGGTACTCGCCCGCTTCGGTCGGCGTGCCGGACAGCCGGCGCGTTTGCGGATCGAAGCTCAGGCCCGGGACCTCGGGGGTGAGGCTGTACGTCAACTCCCCGCCGCCGGTGGCGGCCGGCAGCGTTGCGGCGTCGATCGCCGCGCCGAGGGTGTAGGTCCGGTCGTCGGGACCCGCGCCCAGGTCGAGCGGCGTGGCTTCAGGATCGAGCGTCCACCACGAACCGCCCGACCAGTACTCGACGAGGTCTTCGCCGTCGATGTACCCGCTGGCGTACCAGCCGGTCGTCGCGGAGGCGAAATACAGGTTCAACCCCAGGTGTTCCCCGCCCAGGGCGATGCGTCCGGCATCGCGCCCGGCGCGCTCGTAGGCGTACGGCCCCTCGTAGGTGGTGACCTCGGCCCCGTCCTCGATCGCCACTTCGCGCATTCGGCCTTCCGCCAGGATGCGTATCTCGAAACGGCTCTCTCCGTCGCGGTCCACGATGGCGCGATCCAGGAACCGCGCCTCGAACGCCGCGGCGTCCGCCGGCGCCCAGCCGCTCACCGCGTTCGTCGAAAGATTGCTCCAGCCGCCGGCGGCATCGACGGTGACGTGGACCGCCTCGACGGGGCGGTCGGCTGTGACTGCGAGGCGCCAGTCGCCCATGCCGGCGCCCAGTTGCCCGGTGAAGGCCGCGCCGTCGCCCGCTTCCAGTTGTTGGGCGGAGAGCGTGCTCGCGCCCCCGGGCGGCAACGTCAATTGGATGGCGCCTCCCGGGGCGGGATTGCCGGCGTCGTCGCGCGCCTCGATCGTCACCTGAGCCGGCGCGCCGTTCGGATTGACCAGACGCAGCCGGCTCGGCTGCGTCGAGTGGGCGGCCGGGTGAAAGAGCGTCACGTCATAGCGCCAGGCGTTCTGGGCCGCGTCGGCGGATGGCTCCGTGCCGGCGGATGGCCCCGCGCCAGCGGGTTGCCCCGCGGCAGCGGCCCCGAGCACCGTGGCGTTCCTCGCCGTCAGGGTTCCGCCGATGCCGCGCCCGTAGGCCGAGG
>VYEH01000117.1:0-13075 GCA_009843005.1 Pseudomonadota bacterium
TTGTGCCACCGTCCCTTTCAGAGATAACGTCCAGTCCTTATCCGGGGATTAGGGGGTTATTGGCGGCCGACGTCTCTGCTCGGTGATAATCACAGTCTATATCTGCGACTCGCCTGGAATACGCAGAAAAAACCATCTGAATATCAGGGTGACTGCATTCAGTTTTCGCCATCAAGGGATTACGGCAGAAGGAGAAATGATGGACAAGAAGAAGCTGCCAGAGAGCTCATACTTGACCACCAGAAATTTCTGTGGAACCGGAGTGGTCGCTCTGACGGGTCTACTGGCGGGCCTTCTGGCGGTGCAGCCGGCCCATGCGCAGTGGGTGGGACCCAGTTTCACCCACGAGCAGGCCACCGACGGCCGGGCAGCGTACGAAACCGGCTGTGCGTCCTGTCATGGCGATAGCCTGGATGGAGGAGAACTCGGCCCGCCCCTGCGAGGACGCCTCTTCCTGCAGCAGTGGGGCGGCAAGTCGGTGGCAGGACTGTTCGCCGAGATCGTCGCGGCCAAACCGAGCACGGCGCCCGGGACACTCGGCGACTCCGTATACGCTGATTTGATGGCCTACATCCTGCAGGAAAACGGCGTGCGTCCCAGTGCAGGAGCGTTGCCGACGGATCTGCAGGCACTCAACAGCCTTCTGGTGCCCAGCTACGGACACACCGCCAGCGGGGGGCTTCCCGGTGGCGTCGCCCTGCCGCCTCGCCCCGAGCCGGTTTCAAACCCCCTGGACGACATCACACCAGTGACGGACGAGATGTTGTCGGATCCGCCACCGGGGGATTGGCTGACGTGGCGGCGCACGCAGGACGCCTTCGGTTACAGCCCGCTTGACGACATCAACCGGGACAATGTCGGCGATCTTCGCGTGGCCTGGAGTTGGTCGTTGCCTCCCGGATCGGCCGAGGTGGCCCCCCTGGTTCACGATGGCGTCATGTTCGTGCACGGGCACGGCGACATCGTCCAGGCGCTGAATGCGGCGACGGGCGACATGCTGTGGCAGTACTCCCACTGGGCCCGGGGCGGCAGGTCGCCGAGCGTGAAACGCAGCATAGCACTGGGCGGCGAGCTGCTGTATCTGCCCACGTCGGACGGGCGAATCGTGGCACTGGATGTCAGAACGGGCGACATCGTCTGGGATCAGCAGGTCACCGACGACGAACGTTACGCCATGACGGCGGGTCCCCTGGTAGCCCAGGGCAAGGTGATGATCGGCACGACCGGGCGTGTGCCCGGCGGCAACTATATCGTGGGACTGGATGCGGCCACGGGTGAGGAATTGTGGCGCTGGTGGACCATCGCACGGCCCGGAGAGCCGGGTGGCGAGTCCTGGAACGGGCTGTTGCTGGAAGAGCGTAACGGCGGATCCATCTGGGTTCCGGGGACCTATGATGCCGAATTGGGACTGGCGTATTTCGGTGTGGCACAAACCTACGATACAGGGCCGTTGCTGGAACCGCTGCGGGGCCCGGGAGTGACCAGCGATGCGCTGTACACCAACACAACCGTGGCGCTCGATCCGGATTCCGGGGAGATGGTCTGGTTCTACCAGCACCTCCCCAATGACCAATGGGACCTGGACTGGGTTTTTGGCCGCCAGGTGATGAGCATGCCTGTGGACGGCGTGGAAAAGAAGGTGGTCGCCGCGGCGGGCAAGGTCGCCATCTACGACTTTCTCGAGGCGGATACGGGCGCCTATGTCGACTCCCTGGATCTCGGCCTGCAGGATCTGATCACTGCAATCGACCCCGAGACCGGGGCCAAGACCATCGATCCGGCGATGATGCCGGGCCCGAACCACGTCGTCACGGTATGCCCCCATGCGGGCGGCGCCAAGAACTGGATTCCCGGATCGTATGACGCGGCATCCGGCACGATGTTTCTGCCCCTCACGGAATTCTGCATGGACCTCACGCCGGGTCCGGACGGGACCGCCACCAGCCTGTCCTCGGGCGTGAACTGGACCGTCAGACCGCGGGCGGACAGTGACGGCAACTACGGGCGCCTGCAGGCCATCGATTTCGAGGCCGGGGAAGTCCTGTGGACCAATCGACAGCGCACGCCCTGGATGAGCGGAGTCCTGGCGACCGCCGGCGGCATCGTGTTCGGGGGCGACGTGGAGCGGTATTTCACCGCCTTCGATTCGGACAGCGGCGAGTCGTTGTGGCAGGTTCGGCTCAGCGATGTTCCCAACAGTCCACCCATCAGTTACACCGCCAACGGCAAACAGTACGTGGCGCTCACGGCGGGTCACGGCGGCGGTATCTCGGTGGATCGCACACCGCTGATTCCGGAGGTTCGGCTGCCGTCAAGTTCCGGACCGGTGGTGTGGGCGTTCGAACTGCGAGAGCAGTAGCTACGCATCCTGCCAGTCTGAACATGCCCTGACGGACACGGGAAACGGTTGCCTACAAGCCCAACTGGTTCCTCAGCAGAGGGCCTACGCTGGCCGTGTCCACATTGGCCAGGATCGTCTCTGCCGGTGCGCCGGCGTCGATCCACCACCGAATGATCTCGGTCTCGATGTCGGTCAGCGGCGTCTTGCCTTCGGCAGGCATGTAGTCTTCGTGGTCGGATGCCAGCGTGATGCGGTAATACAGTTCGCTGCCCTCGGCATTTCCCGGTGAGATCGCGGGTCCCGTGTCACCGCCCGCCAGTGTGGTTTCGTAGGTCGAAAGATCGAGCATTCCCCGCCGGCGCTCGGAATTGTGACAACTGGAGCAGCGCGCCCTAAGCATGGGCCGAACCAGATCAAGCCAGGGATCGGCCGCAGCCAGTTCCGTGACCGGAGGACGCCGCGGCTCCAGGCCCGCCAGCGCGCGGATCGGTCCCGGAGCGTATTCGGCCAGGAAATCCGGACCATGGGTGAGGTTGCCGCCGTAGTGGCCTGCGACCACCAGCAGGATGACCAGGAGCGCGGAGATGCCATACTGCGCCCTGGAATAGAGCGATGTCAGCCATTTTCTCAGCTGCCATGCCAGTGTGGCCAGCACGGCGACGCTGGTGCCGGCGATCATGTGAACTGTCGCTGACGTTCCCGCGAAGCCGCCTTCGAAGTAGTGCATGTAGCCCAGCGCCACGGTGACGATGGAGGTCACCGCGGCAGCGGCCCAAAGGAAGGAGCCGGCCGACTCCGGGTGCTGCAACGTTCGACTGCGCGACGCGACTTCCAGGGCGATCACCGCCAGGATAATCCCGATCGGCAGGTGCAGGACCAGCACGTGGAAGCGGCCAAAGAAAAACACCCAGTCCATAATTCCTCTTGTCTTTAAAGTTGGAAATTCACGTCGCTGTGGATTGCGTCCGGCGATAGATGTGACCGCCACCCGGCAATTGCGTTACGCTGATGACGCGCATACGCTATCAGAAAATGCGGATAACCAATAATCCGGTCACACAGTCGGGCAGCGCGCCACGGTTGCACCACCGCTCTGGGACGATGGTCGTTCAAGGTGGACTGACGTCGGTGCGGGTCCGGAGGATCCGCAGTATTGCGTAGTGGAGAATTGCCGATGAGAGTGTCAGGGATGGGCATGACCTTTGAAGGGATGTACAGGCTGATCGCTATTGTGTCGGTCGTGTTTTTCGTGGCGTGCGGTGGGGATGGGGAGTCGCCTCCGGCGTCATCGCTGGAATTGACGGACATCGACGCCGTTGTTGAACGCGGTGAGGGTCTCTACCTGGGGGCCGGCGAGTGCTGGGACTGCCATGGCGCCAGCGGCGAGGGCACCGACACGGCCCCATCGATCAACCACGCGCCGAGCGCGTTCGACATCCACTACATGCTCAATACCAATCCCGAGATGGCCGATGTCAGCGAGCGGCTGCAGGCCACGCGGGAGGACATCATCGCCATCGCGGCCTACACGCGTTCGTTTGCCGGGCTGGAAGTGACCGCCGAGGCGATGGACGAACTGGTGGCTTCCATGGCCAGCGCTCGCGACTATTCGGAGTACGCCACTACGGACGCATTCGTGGTGACTGCGCGCGATCTGGTCGTGGGTGAGGTCGAGCGTTTCGACACGGTGATTGCCGATTGGGAGCGCCGGTCCAGGGAAGGCAGTATTCGCAGCGACTACACGATCCGCGTGGCGCGCACCTACGATCCGGGCGAGCCGAAGTTCGAGCCAGAGCCTGGCAGGGTGTACTTCTACGAGAATACCGGAGCCGGACAGCCCGCGCAGCTTGGTTTTCCCAACATGGGCAGGTACGACGCCGGATCCGTACAGATCGTCGTTGGTGACGCGGCCACCAAGGAAATTGTCGCCTACCATACGTTTCCGCCGGAGTTCCGTGCCTCCGTGCACTCGACCGCCGTCACGCCCGACGGGCGGTACGTTTACATCACAGGCCCGCGGCCTTCCTACGCCGATGCACCGGATCGGCCTGTCGGAGGCCTGGACTCACCGGCCACGATCATCAAGGCGGACGCGCTGACTCTGCAGCCGGTGGAACAGTTGATCGTCGGCGGACGCATGCACCATGCGCAGATATTCCAGGACCGATTGATGCTGGTGGATACCTTTGCGCGGGACGAGGACGGCCTGGATGTCTTCCTCATGGACCCCGATACCCAGGAGGTGATCGGCGGGGTTCGGGACGAGGATCTGGGCGGTGTGTCGTACACGTCGTTTACCGATAACGAGTACATCTACATCCTGATGCAGCCAGCGGGTTACGGCTCCAGTTCTATTTCCGGCTACCTGGTGACGGGCCGCTACAATCGGGGCGAATTTGCCGTATTGCGGCCGTTCTGGGTGGCCAAGGTCGATCCGGAATCCTGGGAGGTCGTGCAGGAGTACCCCTACCCCGGATTCCGCGCCAACTGGATCGTGATCGACTCCGGCCAGGAAAACATGTACGTGCCGGTGGGCGGCAACTCCTATCTGAACAAGATCGACCTGGTGACCGGAGACATCGTGTGGACGGCGCCGACCGGCACGGGGCCATACGGCGCCAGTCTGACGGCCGATGAATCGCAGATCTGGGTCGCCGACAAGGGCGAGACCACGGGCATGTTCGGCCGGACCATGACCGTGATCGACACCGAGCGGGGCAGGCAGCTGGAGACCGTGTTCTCGGGCTACCAGGTCGATCACGTGGTGTTGTCGCCGAACGGCCGCGAGATGTGGGGCACGAGCAATTCGGATGGAAAGATCTATGTATTCGACGTCGAGACCAGGGAGCAGACCCACGTGATCGACATGCCGGGATTCGGCGATGCCCACGGGCTTGTGTTCGTGTGGTATGACGACGCGGGCGAACCCCACGTGGTGCGTGACCAGGGCGGTTTCCACAGCGGTATCAACCCGGCCCTGGGTAACGTGCTGTCCTACTAGCGATGCGACATTATTGAGATGACGCAGCACCGGCGTGAGCCGGACTGTACGATGTCTTCACGGTTACAGCCGTACCGGAAAAGCAAGGAGAAAACGCGATGGCAGTTCTTCCTCCAAACGTAAGCCAGGCAACATTCGACGACGCGTTGCGCCGATTCCGGGAAGTCGTCGGGGAGGAGTGGGTCTTTTCAAGCGACGAGGATGTCGATCTTTACCGCGACTCCTATTCGCCGAGTTGGGGCGAACCCGGCGAGCGGATGCCGTCCGGGGCCGTTGCGCCCATCGAAGTCGAGCAGGTCCAGCGGATCGTCCGCATCGCCAATGAATTCCGTGTTCCGCTGTATCCGATTTCCACCGGCAAGAATCTGACCTACGGTGGTTCGGCGCCGAACATGTCGGGCACCCTGGTGCTGGATCTGAAGCGCATGAATCGTGTGCTCGAAGTGGATGAGCGGCGCGCCTTCGCCCTGGTTGAGCCGGGCGTCTCCTACTTTGACCTCTACAACTACATCCAGGAACGGGGACTGAAGCTGTGGATCGACTGCCCCGACCCGGGCTGGGGCAGCGTCGTCGGCAATTCGCTCGACCGCGGCCTCGGCTACACGACCTGGTTCTTCAGGGATCATTTCGGAGCGCACTGCGGAATGGAGGTCGTACTCCCCAACGGCGAACTCATGCGTACCGGCATGGGCGCCGTACCGGGGTCCCGAAGCTGGCAGGACTATCGCTACGGATTCGGCCCATGGGTGGATGGCCTGTTCAGCCAGGGCAACTTCGGGGTGGTGACCAAGATGGGTTGCTGGCTGCTGCCGGAGCCCGACGCCTATCTCAGCGGCATCGTTTCGGTGCCCAGGCGCCGGGACCTGATCCCGCTCGTGGACGTGGTCAACTATCTCGAGAATTCGTCCTGTATCGGGCAGCCGCGCTACCGGAGCCCGCTGGGGGCGGCGCGAAATGAACCTCCGCTCCGGGACTTGCTGGCCCGCAATCCCTTTCCGGATGACGCCGAACTCGATCGGGTCGCCGAGGAGATGGGCGTACCGTCGTGGGCATGCCAGCTCCAGTTCTACGGTGGCACTGAAGTCGTGCAGGCGATGTGGCGGCAGGCCAGGCAAAAGCTCGCGGAAGCGATTCCGGGCGCTACGTTCGAGGATGAGAAATACTACGAAATGCCGATGACCGGGGAGCAAATCGCGAACGAGCGCAAGGTGGCGTTCGGGGTACCCAATCTGGCCATCTTCTCCATAGGCGCTCGCAGCGAGCAGAACCCGATTCCAGTCGACGGGCACCTGGACTTTACCTGTGTCATTCCGAAGACCGGCGAGGATTTCCTCAACGCCAGCCGGGTCTTCTTCGATGCGATGCAGGGGACCGAAGTCTTGAATACCAACGGACAGTTTCCATTCAGCCCGTTTCTCGTCCCATCCACCTGGCATGCGAGGAATTTCATCATCATCGTCGGCTTGCCCACGTATCGAACGAATACGGAGGCCAACCAGAGAACGCGGGCGTGGATGTCGCAACTCATCGAAGTGGCGTCCGCCAATGGCTGGAGCGAGTACCGCGCATCGCCTACGTTTCAGGATCAGGTCATGGCCGCTTACTCGTTCAACGATCATGTCCTGCGCAACTTTCTGGAAACGCTCAAGGATGCCGCAGACCCCAACGGCATCATTTCGCCGGGGCGAGGCGGCGTATGGCCCGGCCCCTATCGCTCGAACCGGATGACACCGGTGTGATCGCAGCATAGACTGGTGCGCATGATGAACAACGTTATCAGGCGGGCAGCCGCCATCGCGCTCGCTCTGGCAATTGGGTTGTTGTGGACGTTCGCGCCGGAACATGCCGAGGCTCAACTGCGGCGCATCGCCATCGGCTCGAATCCGGCCGGAACGAACTACTACGTGGTCGCCAGCGGCATCGCCAAGCTGCTGCAGGACGAGACCGGGATCCCGTCGACGGTTCGCCCCTTCTCGGGTTCTTCAGTCTACATGCCCATGTTGCAGCGGGGAGAGATCGCACTCGGTATCAATACGGAGATCGACAGTCTGTCCGCATTTTCGGCGCTGGATCCATATCCGGCGCCGATGTCCAACCTGCGCCTGGTGGCGGCCATGATGCCGCTTCGCGACAACCTGATGGTGCGGGCCGATTCCGGGATGAGGACCATCGAGGATTTGCGCGGACGCCGCGTGGTTGTCGCCATCCGCTCCAATGTTGCGCTGGAGCGGTGGCACTGGGCATTGCTGGCAACCGGAGGCCTGGGTCCCGATGATATCGACATGGTCAGCGTTGCCAGCCTGCCCGACGGCGTGCGTCTGCTGACAGAGGGACGGGTGGACGCGGCCCCTATCGGAATCGCTACGGCGCTGGCCAGGCAGGCTGAGGCGACCATTCCGGGTGGAATCCGCTTTCTGGGGGTAGGGCGCGACGAGGCACAACTGACAGACACCATGCAGGGAGCGCGTGTGGACCCTTTCACCCCGGACATGGCAGCCGTGGGCGTCCCCGAGCCGACGCGACTCGCCCGATTCGCCACTTATCTCAATACAGGCGCCCACCTTGACGACGACGACGCTTACCTGATCGCCAGTACGATTCACCAGCAGTGGGAATCGTTGCGACGCGACTATGCGCTGATCGCGCCTGTCGCCGCCGACGAAATCGTACCGTTGGACAGTCCCCATCCCTTCCATCCGGGCGCGGCCCGCTATTTTCGCGAGGCGGGGCTCTGGACGGAGGCGCATGAGCGCAACCAGGTGCGGGCGCTCGCTGCCGCACAACGCTGACCTGTCGCCGCGGACGGCCAGGCGTCGATCCCATCTCAGCGGACCGGGAGACCTGAATTGGGCGGTTTTCTGACGCGGCTGGAGCATTTCTATCTCGGGGCGGTCATCGTAATCGGGATCGCCTGGATCATCGACTTGCCGCAGTACTTCGGTGTTTCGGTGATTTCGGCCGAGTGGATGGGGCCGCTGATGGCGCTGGGTATCGCGGCTGCGTACCTGCGTCATCCCTACGGCAAGCAGGCCGGGATTCTCGAACTGGTGCTGGGCCTTGCGGCCATCGGCAGCTGGGGCTGGATGTCGCTGAATTATTCCGACTGGATCATCGATATCTTCGGGTATACCCCGCAGAAATACATTCCGGGTCTCGTGGCGATCCTTCTGCTCATGGAGGCGCTGCGTCGAGCTGCAGGGCTGCCCATCACCATTCTCGTCTGGTGCCTGATCGCATACGGTTTTCTCGGCTACCTGCTGCCACCGCCGTTTCAGGCCGAACAACTGCAGATGTCACGGCTGATCATGTACCTGTACGCGGATACCAACGGTGTGCCCGGCCAGGTCCTGACAGTCGTCGCCCGGCTGGTGCTGGCGTTCATCGTGCTGGGCAAGCTGATGGAGGTCAGCGGGGCGACGAAGTTCTTCACCAACCTGGCCATGGCCGGCATGGGCCACCAACGCGGCGGGCCCGCCAAGGTGGCGGTGGTTGCCTCCAGCATATTCGGATCCATCAACGGCACGGCGGTCGGAAACATCATGTCCACGGGCATCGTGACCATACCGCTGATGAAGCGTTCCGGATTCAGGTCCCACTACGCAGCCGCCATTGAAGCCGTTGCTTCGAACGGCGGGCAGTTTGCGCCGCCGGTCATGGGCGCAACGGCGTTCCTGATCGCGGATTTCCTCCAGGTCAGTTATGCGAGCGTCGTGATCGCGGCCGCTGTTCCGGCGCTGCTCTACTACGTGTGCCTGTTTGCGCAGGTGGACGCCATTGCCCTGCGTTACGGGCTGCACGGCCTTCCGCGAGAGCAGCTTCCCAGCGCCGGCAAGGAGTTGCGTGAGGGATGGATATTTCTCGCGCCACTGGCGCTGCTGCTCTACCTGTTGTTCTGGCGGGGCTTCAATCCGGGCGTGGCGGCCCTGTGGTCGGTGATGGCCTTGCTGGGTCTGACCGTGTTCCGCAAACGGCGGCTGCCGTCCCGGGCGGAGTGGTTCGACCTCGTTGTCGGCGGCGGCGCCAACATGCTGCCCCTGCTCATGATCGCCGGCGGCGCCGGCATCGTCATCGGTGTCATGAACATCACCGGACTGGGATTCTCGTTGTCACTGGTTTTGACGGGGATAGGGCAAAGTGCCGGATTGTTCGCCATGTTGGCGATTACCGGTGCGATCTCCATCATCCTGGGAATGGGCATGCCCACCGCGGCGATCTACGTGGTGCTGTCAGTCATTCTCGCGCCCGCCATCGTCGAGATGGGCGTTGCGCCGATCGCCGCGCACCTGTTCATCTTCTACTTCGGTCTGCTGTCCTTCCTGACGCCACCGGTGGCCATCGCCAGCGCCGTCGCGTCCGGGCTTGCGGAGAGCGAGGTGTGGCGCACGTCCTGGATCGGCGTACAACTTGGCGCCGTCGCCTACCTGCTGCCGTTTCTCTGGAGCTACAACGATGCCCTGTTGCTGCAGTGTTCGGGGCTGGCCAATGTCTACGCGGTCGGCACGGCACTGGTGGCTGTCTTGCTAACGGCCAAGGCGTTGCAGACTGCTGTGCTGGGTACGGGGACGGGTATCGTGAGCGGTGTGCTGATCTTTTCCGGCGCGCTGGTCGTTGGCAGCAGTTCGGTCTGGCTGGGTACGGAGGCGCCCGGGGTTCCCGCCTTTGCCATTGCGGGAATCGCGCTTCTCGTCGCGCTTCGATTCGTCAACCGTCGCAGATGATCCCTTCGTCCCGTTGGGGTTGGCAGTGCTATGATCGTGCGCTTCGCGCGCAGGGATAGACGATGGGACTGCTGCGATCGATCATGAGTCGCCGACGGCTCATGGAAGACTCCGCAAAGATAGGCGCTGCACTCGCGATTCCGATGTCTGCTTCGCACAAAACACTCGCGGATTTGCCAAGCGATCTGACGTCGCTGTCCGCCGCGCAGCTCTCCTCCGCGATCAGATCGGGGCAGGTGAGCTGCGTTGAGACAATGCAGGCCTATCTCGATCGAATCGAGATATTCAATCCGGTCCATAACGCCATCGTCAGCGTGCTCGATGCCGACACTTGCCTGGGCGAAGCACGGCGTGCGGACGAGGAACTCGCGCGAGGTGAGTATCGGGGATGGATGCACGGCATCCCGCATGCGGTCAAGGACCTGGCCAATGCCGCAGGACTGCCCACCAGTCTTGGCTCGCCGATTTTCGCCGGCACCATGCCCGAGGCCGACGATCTGCACATTGCGCGCATTCGTAACGCCGGTGCGATCTTCATCGGCAAGACGAACGTGCCGGAGTTCGGCATGGGTTCGCAGAGCTACAACAGCGTGTTCGGGGTCACGCGCAACGCGTATGATCCGGCGCTTGCGGCCGGTGGCAGCAGCGGTGGCGCCGCGGTCGGCATGGCGACGCAGATGCTGCCCATCGCCGACGGCAGCGACATGATGGGTTCGCTCAGGAACCCGGCGGCATTCAACAACGTGATCGGTTTCAGGCCAAGCCAGGGCCGGGTGCCGCGCACCCCCGACGACCTGTTCTACAACCAGCTCTCGACCAACGGGCCCATGGGCAGAAACGTAGAGGATACGATCCGCCTGCTCGATACGATGGCGGGTTTCGACCCGCGGGCGCCGATGATGATGCGCGACGAATTGCCCGGATTCGACGCCTACCGCGTGCGGGAACTCGATGGCCTGCGCATTGGCTGGATGGGCGATTACGATGGCTACCTGGCGACCGAGCCAGGGGTTCTCGGTCTGTGCGAGCAGTCGCTTTCAGTCCTTGAATCCCACGGCGCGCGCGTGGAGAGCGTCCTCCCGGATTTCGACATGAACCGGCTGTGGCAATGCTGGCTCACGCTCCGGCACTGGTCGCACGCCGGACGCCAGCCGATGCTGGAAGAAGAATCTCTGCGCTCGCGGTTGAAGCCCGAGATGATATTCGAGATCGAAGGCAGCCTCGATCTCGCCGCGGCGCAAATCACCACCGCATCCGAAACGCGGGCAGCCTGGTATCTTGCTCTGCACGCACTGCTGGAACGTTTTGACGTTCTCGCGCTGCCCAGCGCCCAGGTTTTCCCGTTTCCTGCTGAAGTGCACTGGCCGCGCGAGATCAATGGCCGTGCCATGGACACCTATCACCGCTGGATGGAAGTCGTTATCGCCGGGACGCTGGCCGGCGTCCCCGTGCTCAACGTACCTGTCGGCTTCGACGCGCGCAGCCGGCCGATGGGGATGCAGTTGATCGGTCCCATGGGTACCGACCAGTCCGTGCTGGAGGTCGGGTTGGCTTACGAACTCGTTACCGACTATCTGAATCGACGGCCTTGATCACCTCTCGCGCAAGATCCCATCTGTCGAAGCCCTGGGCGCCGTAATCGAGTCCGCGCCTGACAATGACCAGATCGTGCGAAGGCACCACGATCACGTATTGGCCGCGGTTACCCGCCGTCGAGTAGGCATCCTTCGGTACGTCGGTCCGGTCGTCCGGAACGAGCCACCACTGACCGCCGTAGAAATTCCCGTGCTCGGCCAGTGACAATGCAGGTGTGCGCACGAAGTCGATCCATTCCTCGGAGATTACGCGTTCGCCATTCCAGACTCCGCCCCGCAGATAGAGCAGCCCGAATCTCGCCAGGTCGCGTGCGTTGGTATAGACCTGACTGCTCAGGATGAAATCGCCGAATCGATCGGTGCTGAGCAACGTGTTGCGCATGCCGATCCGGTCCAGCAGAGCGCTGCGCGGAAACTTGAGGTAGTCGGTTTCGCCAAGCTCGAGCTTCATCCTGTAGACCGCAAGCAGCGTGTCGTAGTTTTCGTAGTCCCAATGGGTGCCCGGTTCCCGGATCAGGCCGCGGCTGCGGCTGTGAATGGCCGAACTCTCCCCGGCCCAGTACGACAAGCCCGAGCCGGTCGCGTACTCGAGATTCGCGTTGTCTATCGTGTACAACCCGCTTGACATGTTGAGAACGTGCCTGAGAGTAATTTCAGATCGCGGGTCGTGATCGTTCGCATCGGCTTCGGGGAACCAGGCAAGGTCCAGCGGTGCGTCGAGCGACAATCGTCCCTGGTCCACCAGGATTCCGATCAGCGTTGCCGCAATACTCTTCGCCGTCGACCAGGTACGCGTGCGCGTCTCCATCGTGACGCCCGGCGCATAGCGCTCATGAACGATTCGTCCTTCATGGACGACCAGCAGGCTCAGAGTGATCTGCTCCGGCGACTCGCGGTCGAAAGCCCAGTCCGACGCTGCGGCCATGGCGGCTTGATCGATAGCCGCCGGCAACGGTGCATTCTCAAGCATGTCGCCGTCCGGCCATGGGATCGTGGCAGGATCGCCCGGCGGGGGCGGCATTCGCAGTGCGGGCAGGCTGTCTATATCTCCAAAGGTCTGGTCCGGTGCTAGCACGACGCAGCCGATGCCTTCCCGAAATGCGGCGCGCATGACCGGCACACCATCCGGTCTACCGATTGCGACGGCCATGTGGTCGATGTCGACGACGTAATCTCCGCCGGAAGCCGTTCCCACTGGGTCGGACAAGTAGGCCAATTCCTGTTCAAAGACTTGCCCGAGCGTTCGATTCGAAACAAAAAGGCCGTTGCACATGAATACGGCCTGTTGCCCGCGGCGGATCATTTCGCGGTTGAACTGCCAGTAGTCGAACGACAGTTCCTGTTGCGCCAGCGTTGGCGACGCGAGCGCGAACAAAACACAGACTGCCGTGACGGTACCGATACCCCGGCGGCGATGCGC
>VYEH01000117.1:13085-13550 GCA_009843005.1 Pseudomonadota bacterium
GTACGGCTTGCATTCGCAGCGATTCCGAAAATTTCCAGCATTTGAGTCATCTTGTTTGGAATTGCCGCTTCACCTTCGCTGGTTGATTACCAACTCAGCCAAAGTTCCTTGGGGCCACGAAACGTAAAGTTCGGAAAGTAGTCAAGTACTTGACCTTCCACGAGGCGTAGCGACGGCACTCGCTGCACCAGTGTCTCCATAGTGATCCGTGCCTCCAGTTGCGCGAGTCGATTGCCGAGACAGAAGTGGATGCCGCGCCCGAACGAGATATGGGTCCGGGCGTTCTTTCTGCGGATGTCAAAGGTCCCGGAATCGTGATAGAGACTCTCGTCGTGGTTCGCAGAACCCAGGGAAAGGAAAATTTGCGTGCCCGCCGGCACCTTATGGCCGGCGATCTCGGTATTCCGGGCCGCCACCCGGCGCCAACTGGTCTGGGGTGAGTTGAAGCGCAGTACCTCTTCCAGG
>VYEH01000065.1:0-786 GCA_009843005.1 Pseudomonadota bacterium
AAGGGCAGGAGCACCAGGAAGGCGGTCAATGCCGTTACGGGGCCGAAAGACGCGCTCATGCCAAGGTCATCGATGGACATGTGGGGTACCGATACGGCGAAGCAGGCCAGCGTCAACGCCAGCGACAGCAGCATGTAGGCGGTTGTTGCGCCCATCTTCCCAAGGATCAGGCTCGAGCGCGAAACCGGTGTCGCCAGAAGGGGTTCGAGTGACTTGCGCTCGCGCTCGCCTGCCGTGGTGTCGGTCGCCAGGTGCAGTCCGCCCATCAGGGTCGCGAACAACAGGAAATAGGTCAGCATGCCGAGAATCAGGGAAGAGCGCTCCTCCGCGGTGGAGACATCGAAGTTGTCGATGATCAGGGGGCGTACGACGGACGGATCGATGCCCCGGGCCAGCAGCCGCAGGGTTCCGATCTGCTGGGAGTAGGCGCCGACCGACCCGCGGACGCGCCCGACGCGTCGGCCCGAAGTGGTATCCGACTCGTCGTATACCAGGGTGACGTGGGCGCCGGCCTCGCTCGCCAGATCTTCGCCGAAGGATTCATCGACAAAGACGACGACTTCCCGGTCGCCGTTGCGAACTGCACGGATGGCTTCGTCGATGCTCGCAAGACCGTGCCCTTCGGAGGCGACAACGCCCCGGCTGGCAAGAAATGCGACGAGATTTTCAGCGTACTCGGCGCCGATGACAGGCACGTCGATCTGCTCGTCCGCCGACGATGTGGCCCGGGAGATCGAGACGTTGAATATGAAGACGCAGAATATCGGACCCAGGAGCGGGCCCAGG
>VYEH01000065.1:796-4555 GCA_009843005.1 Pseudomonadota bacterium
AGTTGTCGAGGATTTCCTTGCGGCAGACCGTGAGAATCGCCGACATCACGATGGCTCGCCTCCCACCGCCGAGACGAAAATTTCCTCGAGATCCCAGTTTCCGAACCGGTCCGCCAGTTCCTCCGGAGTCCCCTTTGCCGCGATCCTGCCGTGGGCGATGATCACCAGGTCGTCGGCAAGCGCCGATATCTCCTGCATGACGTGACTGGATATCAGGATGCAGTGCCCGTCCCGGGCGAGTTCCTGCAACCACTTGCGAAGCTGGCGAACGGCCATCACGTCCAGTCCGTTGGTCGGTTCGTCGAGCAGCAGGTGAGGAGGTTCGTGGACAAGCGCCCGGGCAAGGGCCACCTTCGTTCGCTCGCCCTGCGAGAACCCGCCGGCCTTGCGGTCGGCGACGTCACCGAGATCGAGCCGCTGGACGAGCCGGTCGATGCGCTTCGAGAGTGTCTCGCGGTCCACGCCGCAGAGCAGGCCGAAGTAGCGAATATTTTCGACCGCCGTGAGATGGGGATAGAGGCCGGCGCCGTGGGGCAGGGTGCCGATAATCCGGCGGACCGCCAGGGGATCGCCCGCAACGTCGATGCCGCCGACGCTGGCGGCGCCATGGCTTGGCCGAAGAACGGTGGAGAGTATTCGCAGGCAGGTGGATTTCCCCGCGCCGTTCGGTCCCAGCAGACCAGTGATCACGCCGTCGCGGGCGCGGAAACTGATATCGGACAATGCAGAAACACTGCCGAAAGCCTTGCTGGGCGAGTTGACCTCAATCACGCCAGACTCGAATTTGCCGGTGACACGGCGAATCAGGGGCCGGGACCGGCCACACTGAGGAAGATCGGCATCGGGATCAGATTATCGAGACAGTCGGCATCCAGATCTTCCGTTGCCGCTGCTTCTATGAACGCTTGCATCAGGTCCGGCACGCAGCCGATGGGCGCCATCCCGTGGCCTTTTCCGGCGCCGATCAGGTGGAGTGCGTTGCCGAATCCCCCGGCGATGACGTCCTCACCGTACTGAGCGGGGGTCGCCGGGTCGTTTTCGCCGGACAGCAGCAGGATCGGATGTGCGCTCGCGAGAGGATCCTTGAAATCAGGGTCTACGGTTCCCTGCGGCCAGAGCCCACAGATTGCGGTCAAGGCATCGACGATGGATGTGCCCAGGTAGGCTTCGGAAGACGCGGCGGGCGTCTCCACCGTTTCGAAAGGGTAGTCCTCGCTGCATATCACCGAGTTGTGCATCGGAAAGCTGATCGCCCGTTCGATGTTTTCCGTGATCAGTTCGGCCTGCGCGAGCAGCATTTCGAACCGCCCGTTCGCGGCCTCGTGGATGATCAGCGGCAGCAGCGCCGCCGTCGTGTCCGAATAGCTGAAAAGGCGGGTGACGCCCATCAGGTACTCTTGAGTGACGAGCGTCTCTTCAGTCTCCCCTGTCGCCGTATCTCTCACTGCCACGGGGACCGGCGACTCCTGAATACGGGACATCAGATCGTCGAACACCGACGAGAGGTCGCCGAAGCGGGCAGCGCATGCGTCGTCCTCGGCGCAACGCTCGAACAGTCTGTCGAGGGTGGCCTGCGCGTTGCTCGCCATTTCGGGACCCAACACCAGCGTGGGTGGGACCACACCGTCAAGGATCACGGTGCGGACGCGCTCCGGAAAGCGTCGCAGGTAGTGCTGGGCTACGCGGGTGCCATAGGAGACGCCGTAGATATTCCATTGCTCCACGCCCAGTTCCCGCCTGACGGCGTCCAGGTCCCGGACGGCGACGGATGTGGTGAAGAACCCGGGATCGTGTTCGAGCCCCGCCAGGCAGTCGGATGCCAGGTTTTCGAGGATACCGTCCCCGGCTATCTGGAAGTCGAAATCGTCGGGCAGCTCACACTGAAACCCCGATGCCGAGCGCCCGGTTCCGCGTTGATCGACGAGCACGATATCGCGGTTGCGCCGGACGGGCGCGAACACGCCCCGATTTTGCATGTAAAAATCGACGGTGCTCTGTCCCGGACCGCCTGTAATCAGGAGCAAGGGGTCGGGAAAGGGGTTTGCCACCTGCGACGGGATTCGTGCCACGAATAGATCGAACGTCGCATCGTCCGGTGAATCGGGATCGAGCGGAACTGCGAGCGTCGCACACCTCGCATAGCGATTCGATATACCGGCGACCTCGAGTACGCAATTCGATTCATCGAGTTCCGCACCTGTCTGCACCGGCACCATGACGATGCCGATAGCCATCGCGAACGAGATTGTGAGCCCGAACCGGGCCTGCCTGAGTTGCCGCATGGGTGTCGCTATTCGTCGTCCGGGGTACGTCAGACACGGAATGCTGTGACGCGCGAACATTACTACAGCCCGAGCGTTCGCTTCCAGTTCTGTTTCTGCTCAATAGAGCAAGATATCGGCTACTTCAGCGTGGGATTTGACGGCGCACGCGGCCAAAGGCAGGATGGCGCGCCACATCCACCCAAGCGATGGGACGGTTTTCTCCATGAGATTGGACCTGCACACTCACTTCTATCCGCCCGACTACTTTGACATGATCCGGGAGCTTGGCACGGACTTCTCGTTTGCTACGGGAATAGCGGGCAACACCCTGCTGAAGTACCGGGGAACCCGTTTTTTCAGCATCACTCCGCCCATGACCGATCCGAAGCTGCGCATTGAGGATATGGATCGCGTGGGCGTCGATGTCCAGGTCGTATCCGTGTCGACTCCCAAAGTCTATTTCAACGACGCGGCGCATCAGCCTGAGGTGGCAACCCGCCTGAACGATGCGTACGCGGATTTGATCAGTGCGTATCCCGCTCGTTTCAAGGGGTTTGCCTCGATTCCGATGGATGATCCCGATGCTGCGCTCAGGGAACTGGAACGCGCCCTGGACGTACTCAAGCTCAATGGCGTCATCCTGCAAAGCAATCTGGCCGGCGCTCCCTTGACGGACCCCCGATTTCGACCATTCTTCGAGGAGGCGGATCGTCGCAGGGTGTGCATCTTCATCCACCCGATCCTTCCCGCGGACCCCGAACCCTTTGCAGAGTATTGCCTGGGGCCCATCGTGGGGTTTCCCGGCGACACGACCCTGGCGGTGGCAAAGCTGTGTTATTCGGGCATGTTGCGGGAGCTTCCGAATATTCGATGGCTGATCGGGCACGCGGGCGGCACGATTCCGTGGCTGATGGAGCGGCTGGACAATGGCTACCGCGACTTTCCGGAGTGCCGGGAGCATATAGACGAGCTGCCCAGCGTCTACCTGAAACGGCTTTACTACGACACCGTCACCTTCAGCCAGCACACGCTGAAGATGCTCCGTGGCATGGTGGGCGCTGACCACATGGTGATGGGCAGCGACTACCCGCACTTCCTCGGCTCGATCGACCGCGCAGTGAGTTCCATCCAGGAAATGGAGGCCAGCGACTCGGACAAGGCGTCGATTTTCTCCGGGACGGCGCTATCGATACTGAACAACGTCGGATGAGGCGTGCGGGTGGACTCCGGAGTGAGGCTTCTGCCGGAGCGCCCACTGCCACAGGCTAGTCTGTTACAGTTGTTGGACTGTCTCTTACCGACTGCCGCAAGCGTATATAGCCAACGAGGGCAACCAGTCCCACGTGGCCATAACACTACAGCAATTTGGGAAGCCGGAATCATGTTTCGACTTGGCGCCTTCAAAAAGGCCGAACTCACGCTGGGACTACTTCCGATAGGCGCGCTCGTTCTGCTGTCGATCGTGCAGAGCTATATCTACAGCTATGTCGATACC
>VYEH01000065.1:4565-8965 GCA_009843005.1 Pseudomonadota bacterium
CTGCTGGCACACACCGCTTGCTACGAACGATTGTTCAAGAATGAAGGAAACGGCGATTTTGCGCGGCGATACCAGCAAGAGTTCGAGAGCCTGATTGCCGACAGGCATCCACGTACAGGCTACAAGATTGGAATTCACGAGCCGCGGGAACAAAAGATGTTCGGTCTGGACGGTCCTGTGTTCGGCGTGTTCTATGGCGAAAACACTTGGCATCCGAGCGGAACCATTCTCGATGTCAGGGGCGAAAACCTCGGGTTCGAACCCGACTTTTTGCTGCGCATCGGCGACGAACGCGCCAATGAGGCGACCACGATCGAGGAAATGGCGAACTACATCGATCGTGTGTACGCGTTTATCGAATTACCGGCGCATCTCGCCAATCCTGACGAAATTCACGGCGCATTCCTGCCCAATTTCTACATGATGCAGGCTCTGAACCTCAGCGCACGATACGGAATCATTGGAGACCATATCGACACGGCATCGGATCCGAACATCGTGGAAAACCTGCGCACGATGACAGTACTTGCAACCGATCACAATGGCGTCTCGGCACCGATCAAGTACCTGGCGGACGATGAAACGCACGTCTACATCACTGCGATAATGGCCGCACAATTCCTGAGGGAACGCGGTGAAAGGCTGGAGGCAGGTGACCTGATCAGTGTGGGCGCCATGGGCGTCTTTGGAGACAGCGATCCTGACTGGGATTACCCGGGCATCGATACGGAAATGCGTCATGTCCACTATTATGTTGGCGACCAACGCCTGAGCGTGTCGGTAGGTTTCGAAGATTCGGTCCGGGAGACTCGCCATGAGTAAGTTGAAGGCATTCTTCGCCATCGACATTTTCCGCAGGCATCACCTGTTGCTGCTGTTGACGATTGGTTGCGCCGCGGCACTGCTGATGACCGGATCGGTGAAAATCCAGGGATTGTGGATCATTGCACTCATGTTCGAGGAAAAATACGGACTGCCGCTGTGGTTCATGTTCTTCGTCGGCTACGCCGAGGTCCTCGGTGCCCTTTCCCTGTTCCTGAAGCGCTGGGCCATTTACGGATCGCTGGGACTGCTCGTCATACTGACTGGCGCCTCTACCTTTCACCTCATCAATGACGATCCATTGGAGCTCGCGGGGATGGCTTATGGATTAACAGCGGCCATGGTCATTATCTTCGTCTATCACTGGGCGGATCGCAGCGCCGAACACGATGCCGGCCACGCTAGATGACTCGCGAATGTGGCATCCGGTTATTTTGGGTGCGGATTCACAGCGCCATGACGGCTATGGTGCAACCCACGGCGAAAATGGGTATCGGCGCGTAGAACAGCAATTCGCCGGTTGATCCTTCGGTGGCGCCGGCGACGGCGATGAAGGTGCGGATCTCGAAGCCGCCCTGGCCGGCATCCCTGAAGGTTTCCTCGTCCGTATAGCTCAACAGTTCGTCCTTGCGGTTGTTGATGAAGCGGTCGAGAAACTCGTGGTCCCAAGTTTCGTTGATGATGCCGGAGTCGGGCGTGGCCGGCCAGTGCGATACGCCGCCCGTGCCTACCAGCGCGATGCGCTCGGGTTGCTCGTCGCAGGCGCGGCGCAGGGCCTGACCGAACCGCCAGGCCCGGTGCAGGGGGGTCAGCGGGGGGCCCTGGCAATTGATGTTCACCGGTATCACCGGCAGGTCGTAGCGGGGCGTCAGGAAGTTCAGGGGCACCATGATGCCGTGGTCGAACTTCCACTCCTCCGCGTACGCGAGGTCGGTATCCTCCATGACCGAGCGTATCAGGCGTCCGGACAAATCGGGGTTGCCCGGAATCCTGTGCCGCTTGATCGCGAGCCATTCCTCGTCCTCGATGGGGCCTTCGTACTGTTCCGCCATGCCCATGCAATAGGCCGGCATGTTGTTCATGAAGAAATTGGCGAAGTGTTCCGCGGCGACGACGATGAGCGCATCCGGCTTCGCGGCTTCGATGCGTTCGCGCATCCTGTCGTAGTTGGCGTACAGCTCATCCCTTACCTTCGGATCCGCCAGTTTTGCGCGCCCGGTAATGCCCGGTGCGTGACTGCATACGCCTGCGAAGACAAGGCTCATTGATCGCGTTCCTCGAGCAGCGTGTAGAGACCGCCCCGCACCGGGCCATGCTGCGTCACGCCGTTCTTCATGGCCTCGATGTACTCGTGCCACTCCTGCCCGATGAGGGCGGAGAAGTGCATCAGTATCTGTCCATTGACGCCCATGACATAGAGCAAGCCGATGTCCCCGTCCCGGATCGCATCGCGCTCGTCGTCGTCGAGTTCATAGTCCGAGAGCAGTCCGTCGAAATCCTCCCGGTACCGCTGCTGCGTGTGGGGGTCCCGGTTCAGTTGGTAGAGCAGTTTCTGGACGTAGTAGAGGCTCATTGCGCAATCGGTTCAGCGCCCGAGTGACGGTACTCGGTGGGTATCGTGGGCGATACAGATATTCTTGGTTTCCATGTAGAAGTCGAAGCTGTAGTCTCCACCGTCGCGCCCGATGCCGCTGTACTTCATGCCGCCGAAGGGCGAGGGCAGGTGGCGGTTGTTTTCGGAGTTGACCCACACCATGCCGGCATCCAACCCTTCGGCAAACCGGTGGGCGCGTCCGGCGTCGCCGGTCCATACATAGCCGGCCAGTCCGTATCGGACGTCGTTGGCCAGGCGTCGCGCCTCGGCTTCGTCGCTGAAGGGTATCGCCGTCAGGACCGGCCCGAAAATTTCTTCCTGGGCGATCCGCATGTCGTTGCGGGCCGAGGAAAACAGCGTCGGTGGCACGAAGTTGCCTTCGGATGCTCCAGGGGATGTTCCCGTGGCGACCCGGGCGCCCTCCGCTTCAGCGAGTTCCAGGTAGTTTCGGACTTTCTCCACATGTCGCGGGTGAATCAACGGCCCGATTTCGGTGGTGGGGTCCAGGGGATGGCCGACCTTTATGTTCAGGAGGCGTGTCGCGACCCGTTCGACGAAATCATCGTAAATGGTGTCCTGGACCAGTAGGCGGCTGGACGACGTGCATCGCTCACCGTTGAGGCTGTAGATCATGAACACGGCGGCATCCAGCGCGCGCTCCAGGTCGGCGTCGTCGAAGACCACCACGGGATTCTTGCCGCCGAGTTCGAAGTGCAGCCGCTTCAGTGTGCCCGCGCCCTGAGCCATGATGAGGCTGCCGGTGCGCGATTCGCCGATGAAGGCCACCGCCTTGATGGCCTCGTGTTCGGTCAGGGCGACGCCGGCACGCTCGCCGATTCCCTGTACGGTGTTCAGAACGCCCGCGGGCAGGCCGGCTTCATGGCACGTCTCGGCCAGCAGCGCCGCGGACAGGGGGCTCCATTCGGCGGGCTTGTGCACCACCGTGCAGCCAGCCGCAAGGGCGGGTGCGATCTTCCAGGTTGATAACATGAAGGGCGTATTCCACGGTGTGATGGCGCCCACCGGACCGATGGGCTGGCGAACCGTGTAGTTCATGTGCTGCGCCGCCGGCAGGGCCAACCCGTCACGCGCCCCCGGCGCACGGTCGGCGAAGAACCGGAAGTTGTCCGCACCGCGCTTCGCCGCGGCGGCCATGAAACGGATCGGCTGACCGGTATCCATGGATTCCACGACCGCGATTTGCCCGGATCTGGCCTCGATGGCATCGGCTATGTCATGGAGGAGCGCACGGCGTTTGCCTCCTGCCATCTTCCGCCAGTCGGCGAAGGCTCTGGCCGCCGCTTGTGCGGCGCGGTCCACGTCGTCCGCGTCGCCCGAAGCGACCGAGCCCAGAAAGCTGTCATCCACGGGCGTGTGGTTGTCGAAGGTCTCGCCCGCCGACGATGCCCGGGGTTCCCCGTCGATCCAGTGTTGCAGCGTGGCGCTCTTGAAGCGGGCCAGGGAGTTCTCCGCTTTCGCCAGGTTTTCCGCCAATCTATCGCTCATGACATGGAATCCGCCGCACGCGCACGCACGTGTTCGTGCAGGTTGTTTCGCTTGTAGTTGAGTTCCGGATGGAACTCCCGGATATTGAATGATATCGCCAGCGGCGAATCCCTGAACGGGCCATCCAGTTGATCGCAGATCACCTCGAAAAGCCCCTGACCGACCTCCTTGCGCACCGCCAGCGGGCGACCGTGCCCGATGATGGCGGTGACGTGGACAAAGCCGTTGTCCGGATGACCGTCGGCGACTCGATAATGCTCCCGGCGCTCTGCGCGAACGCGTAATCCGCCAAGCGGAAAGACGTCATAGCCCGCAGCCGCCGTGTGCAGGCGGTCAAGCAGTCCGTCCAGATCGATCCGGTTTTCGATGTTGGCGGAATATTCGACGATCAGATGCGGCATTCTGGCGGTGGCCGGAAGTCGGTCCGGCGACGTTCGGGCGGCGGTCTTTGCTCAGCTTGAAATCGCGTGCATTATAT
>VYEH01000065.1:8975-13369 GCA_009843005.1 Pseudomonadota bacterium
GCTAATCGCTACCGGTCTTGTCCCATCCACCTGGCAGATGGCCAGTCATTCCCGGGTTTTATCACGTGACTCATCACCATTCGCATGACAGATTGAAAGGCTCGATTCCGCCCGTCATCACGCCGTTCGCCAACGGCGAGGTCGACTATGGCGCGTATCGGCGGCTCGTCGAATTCCAGGTCGACAACGGTTCCCATGGAATCCTGGTCAACGGCACCAGTGCCGAGCCTTCGTGCCTGAGCGTCGCAGAAAGAAACCGGCTGGTGACACTGGCGATGGAAACGGTGAACGGGCGAATCCCCGTGGTCGCCGCAACAGGGTCACAGTCTCTGGAGGAAACGCGACAACTCACGGAACATGCGGTTGATGCCGAAGTCGCCGCGCTCCTGATCGTGACCCCTTATTACGTGAGGCCACCGCAACGGGGCCTGGTGGAGTACTACCGTCAGTTGGCAGCGGGGCACGACACGCCCTGGATGATCTATCACATACCCGGCCGGGCAGCCGTCAGCGTGACCCTGGACACGCTCAGCGCTCTCAAGGATCAATTCGAACACTTCGTGGGCATGAAGCACGCCGTGAACGACCTTGGATTCGTATCCGAGTGTCTCAACGCGTTCGGCGCCGAATTCAAGATTTTCGTTGGTCTTGAGGAATTGAGTTTCCCCGAGATGGCGATCGGCGCATGCGGACTCATGAACGCCGTCGGCAACCTCAAGCCCGGCCCCCTCGCGGAAATTTGCCAGGCGGTCTGGGACGGCGACCTGATGCGGGGCCGGGAACTGCACCACGCACTCTTCGAACTCAATCAAGCGGTCTTCTACGACACCAATCCGATTCCCATCAAGTACATGATGCGGCGCATGGCCCTGTTGTCCCGCAATGAACACCGCCCACCCATGATGCCGGCCACTGCCGAACTCGAACGGCGCCTCGACGGCGTGCTGGAACGGGCCGGGTTGCTGCCCGCGAGCGCTGCCTGATGCGGCTGCTGAGTTTCCAGACCGCCGCCGGAGCCAGCTTCGGCGCGGTGAAGGGCGATGGCGTCGTCGATCTGGGCCGGCGCCTCGGCGACGGCGGACGCACGTTGAGGGGCTGGCTGGAACGCAGTGCAGGGACAGTCGGCGTTACCGGCCTGGAAGCGATCGTTGCCCGCTCCGGCACGGATCTGTCGCTGAACGACATTCGTTACCTGCCCACCGTGCCGAATCCTCAGAAAATCATCTGTATCGGCGTGAATTACGGCGACCGCAATGCGGAATACCAGGAAAAAAAGAGCCAGGCGAAATACCCCAGCGTCTTTCTCCGCACCCGCGAATCGCTGGTGGGGCACCGGGAACCCATCCTGAGGCCTCCGGAGTCCGGGCAACTGGACTATGAAGGCGAGATTGTGCTGGTCATCGGCAAGCCGGGCCGGCGAATACCGAGGGATCGCGTGTGGGATCATATCGCGGGTTTCACGCTGATGAACGAGGGCTCCGTCAGGGACTGGCTGCGGCACGCCCGCTTCAACGTCACCCAGGGTAAGAACTTCGAGCGTTCCGGCAGCCTGGGGCCCTGGATGGTTACCGCGGACGAACTGAAGGTCAGGGACGCCCTGCACCTTACGACTACGGTGAATGGGGAAGTCAGGCAGGATGACACTACGGACAATCTGCTGTTTCCGTTCGACTACCTCGTGAGCTACCTGTCGACCTTCATGCGCCTGCAGCCCGGGGACGTGATTGCCACCGGCACACCCACGGGTGCGGGAGCGCGGTTCGACCCGCCGAAATACCTAAGGCACGGGGACGTGGTTGAAGTCTCTGTTCCGGAGATAGGTACATTGGCCAACACCGTCAGAGACGAACAATAGTCCACCTCTCGCCGCATCAGTCCGGAAGCGAGGCAAAGATCCGATCGACAGCCGAGGTTGCATCCAGAAAGAATAACAATGGATGAGTTTGTGACGGTACCATCGCGGTCGGCCATACCCGCCGCATGTGGGGTTCAAGCTCAACTTGCAAATGTTTAATGCAGCGGGCACTTCCTGAACCCGCTAGTATGGGGAGACACTATCGTCACCTCGGAGGGAGGCGCTGATGCCCTTCACGCTAAATGTCAATGGTGTGGCCCATGTGGTCGATGCCGAACCCGAGACGCCGTTGTTGTGGGTATTGCGTGACAACATCGGTCTGACAGGGACCAAATTCGGTTGCGGCATCGCGCAATGCGGTGTTTGCACGGTGCATATCGACGGTCAACCCACAAGAGCCTGCAGCACGACTGCGGCGAGCGCGGTTGGCCGCGAGATCACCACGATCGAAGGCTTGTCGGACGACAACAGCCATCCGGTTCAGCAGGCCTGGATCGAGGACACGGTGCCGCAGTGCGGTTACTGCCAGTCCGGGCAGATCATGTCGGCCGCAGCGCTGTTGGCACGGACGCCCGAACCGAGCGACAGCGAGATCGACACGGCGATGGCCGGCAATCTGTGCCGGTGCGGCACCTATCTTCGCATTCGGCGGGCCATTCATCGCGCGGCCGAGATCGCGAGGGGTTGAGGGGCATGGTGGACATGGATATGAAACTTTCGCGCCGCACGCTGATTCGGACAATGGCAGGAGCCGGCGGCGGCCTGCTGCTCGGCTTTCGCATCCCCGGCGCACTTGCCGCGGCGGTGGCGCCGAAACCGTGGACGACGCCGACGGGCGGCGAGGAGATCAATGCGTGGCTGGCGATCGACGTGGACGGTACCGTGACGATTCGCGTGCCCCACACGGAGCAGGGTCAGGGCGCACTGACATCCGTCTCGATGATGGTCGCCGAGGAACTCGATGTGCCCTGGGACAGCGTCCAGGCCGTGTTCGCGGACATGAACCGTCACGTCAATGAGGGCGAGGAGTATATCGTCACGACGACTCACGGCTCGCAACTGGTCCGCCACCAGCACCCGCACATCATGCAGGCGGGCGCGTCGGCGCGGGAGCGGCTGAAGGCGGCGGCGGCGCGGGCCTGGGGTGTGGACCGTTCCGAAGTGGCCGCGAAGCAGGGCATGCTGAGCGCCCGCGGGCGCAGCGCCGCGTATGCGGAGTTCGCCGGCGCGGCGGCCGGGATCGAACTGGATCGGGAGCCGGCGATCAAGCCGCCGGGCGAGTGGTGGTTGCTGGGCCGGCCGATGCCGCGCCGGGACGCACCGGCGAAGGCTGACGGCAGTGCGCATTTCACTATCGACACGCGCCTGGAAGGGATGGTGTATGCGGCCGTGAAGAGCTGCCCGGTCCCGTGGGGCGGACTCAGAAGCTACGATTTCGATGCGGTCAGGGACCGTCCCGGCGTCATTGCCGCGATCGAGTTCAAGGCGGTCGAGGGCCGTACGTCCACTTCCGACATGCAGAACGGTGTCGCGGTGGTCGCGGATACCTGGTACCGGGCGAAGACCGCGCTCGACCTGATGCCCATCGAGTGGAACTACGGCGCGGCAGGCAACGTCAGCAACGCGACCCAGGCGGCGCACGCGCGCAGACTGCTCGAAGAACCGGGCGAGGTGAGCAACGAGGTGGGCGGGGATGCGCGCGGCATGATTGCCGCCTCGGAGCGTACGCTGGAGGCCGAGTACCATCGTCCCTGGGAGACCCACGCGCGGATGGAGCCGATTAACGCTACGGTGAGCGTCACGGACGCGCGTGTGGACGTATGGTCGCCGGCCCAGAACCAGGCGGCGCCGCTTGCAGTCGTTGCGGAGCACCTGGGCCGCGACACCCGCGACGTATTCGTCCATACCGGCTTTCTCGGCGGTGCGTTCGGCGGCAATGGCGGCGGCTCGACGGCCGTGACCCGGCAGGCGGCGGAGATATCCCGGCAGATCGGCCGTCCGGTCCAGGTGATCTGGACGCGCGAAGAGGACATCATGCAGGACAAGCAGCGGCCGCCGGTGCACACGCGGCTCGCGGCGGCGCTGGGAGACAATGGCCTGCCGGAGGCCTTTTTCTCGCGTGCGGTCTGGTTCAACCACGGCGGCGTGGAGAGCATCGGTCCTGCCACGGCCGACTATTCCATCAGCACGATGCCCTATCTCGTTCCCAACAGGCGGCATGAGCGGCACAACGTGGCCGCCCACATCCCGACGGCGACGCATCGTGCGCCGGGGGCGAATCAGAACGGATTCATCATCGAGCAGTTCGTCGACGAGATGGCGCTGGCCGGGGACTGGGACCCGCTGGAGTGGCGTCTAAAGATGACGCAGGGCCTCGAACGCTGGCAGCGAGTGCTTCTGAAGCTGAAGGAGGTATCCGGATTTACCACCGATCTGCCGACGGGCGAGGGCATGGGCGTCGCGGTCGTCGAGGATCACGGCTCGATTTGCGGTGCGTGCGCTACGGTATCGGTGAGTCGCAGCGGGCAGCTATCCGTGG
>VYEH01000110.1 GCA_009843005.1 Pseudomonadota bacterium
GAATAGAACGCCACGATGGAATTCTCGGCAAGGCCGAACTCATCGAGGGCATCGAGAAGCTTGCCCACGTTTGTGTCCAGAGATTCGACCATGGCCGCGTAGGTCGGGTCGGCATGGCCGCGGTCCGCGCGTTTCAGCTCGTATTTTCGGACCAGTGCTTCGGGGGCCTGCAAGGGTACGTGGGGCGTGTAATAGGGAAGAAACAAGAAGAAAGGCTCCGCACCGTGCTCGTCGATAAACTGGATCGCTTTTCGGGTCAGGTAGTCCGTGAGGTATTCGCCGTTTTCGGCATCGTCGATGTACAGATTGTTGTTCGGCTCGAAAAAGCCTCCTTCCCAGGCGCCGGGGTTGCCGGCATGGTATGCGCCGACATTGATCTCAAAGCCTTGTTGTTGCGGTCCATATTCCGGCGGGTCGCCGAGATGCCATTTGCCCATGATGGCGGTGACGTAGCCAGCCTCCCGCAGCGCTTCCGCTACGGTTATCTTCTCCGGCGGCAGTTCGTTCGCATTGTCCGCTCCGATCATGGCGAAAGTGCGGGCCGGGCCCGCATGATAGATGGGTTGATGCGGGTAGTACTGGCCGCTGATGAGGGACGCCCGGCTGGGGGAGCAGTTCGCGGCATTCGTATACGCGTGCCGAAATGCCATTCCCTCGACCGCCAACCGATCGATGTTGGGTGTCTCGTAGTAGGTTCGGTCCAGGGGATCGAAGCTGTTGATGTCGGTCAGGCCCAGGTCATCCGCCACGATAAAGACGATGTTCGGTGGGTTGCCATGAGACAAATCCGCCTCGCCCTGAGCATGGGCGGTTGCACCCCATAACAGGATCGACAGCGCAATGACCGATGAGTCTAAGACGGTTGTGTTGACTGTAGCGAGTCGTGCCAGGCGCGGGCCTGCGGACGCTGACAAGTCGCTATCAGTATGAAGGAGCACTACGGAGATCCCGTATTGAGTTCGTCCAGCAACGCCCGGGCGGATGGATCCGCCGGCGACATTTCCAGCAGGCGTTCGGCATACAGGCGCGCCTCATCGACTTCGCCCGCGTCCCTGTGGATCGTCGCCAGGGCGACGATGGTGTCGCGGTGTCCGGGAAAGCGGTCGTGGGCTTCGCGCAGCCTTTGCAGCGCTGCGGCCCGTTCGCCCGTGGAATTCAGGGCAATGCCGATCACGTATTGGTAGTAGGGTTCGTCGGGCGCCAAATCGGCCGCTCGTTGGAGCGATTCCATGGCCGCCTCAAGCTGTTCCGAGCGCACCAGCGACAACCCCAGGGCGAAATGGCCGCTGGGATCTTCGCCGTTGGACTCGACGGCCTGGCGCAGCAGCGCTTCCGCATCCTGTTCCCGCCCGTACTGGCGCAGCAAATCGGCGAGATTGATGTACGCGGCGGTGAACCAGGGCGCTCGCGCGATGGTGGCCTCAAACGCCTCTGTCGCTTCTTCCAGGCGACCAAGCTGAGCCAGGGTGCTGGCCGAGTTGAAGAGTCCCTCGGCGCGATCGGAATTAAAACGCTGCGCAGCCCAGTACTCCTCCAGGGCCGCGTCGAGGTCGTTGCGCCGGCGTTCGCTGAGCTGCTCCCGGGACGGCAGCAGGGCCCTGGCGGCCGCCAGCCGCAATGCCCGCAAGGGGTGAGACAGGAATCGCTGGCCGAAGCCGACACGGTCGTCGGGATTCAGGTTCTCCAGCAGGCCCACGGCGGCCAGTTGCACCAGCGGGTCGTCGTTCTGCAGGACAGCTTCCACCGTCTGCAGCGCCCGGTCGTCCATTTGTGCCGACAACAGGCTGACCGCGGTGGCGCGAACGATGGCGGGCATCGTCGCATCGTCTGCCAGGGCAGTCAGGCGGGAACCGCGATCGCTGGCCCACTGGCGCGCGGCATGGATGGCCTCCGCGTAATGGGGTGTGCCGGAGCGGCCCTCCGGGAACCAGGCGGCGACGGTATCCGCGGCCCACTGGTCGCCTTCGGCCTGGTGGCAGCCGCTGCAGGCATTGGGCGTGCCCAATGACACCGACAGGTCGGGCCTCGGCACGCGGAAACTGTGGTCGCGCCGCGGGTCGACCACCATGTAGGTTTCCGTGGGCATGTGACAGTCCACGCAGTTCGTACCGGGTCCGTCCCCGGGATGGCGATGGTGCTGCGGGCCGAGATAGACGCTGGCCTGGTGGCACTGGGCGCAAAGCGCGTCGCCCTGGGCGCGCAGTTGGGCGCTGTGGGGCTCGTGGCAGTCGCTGCAGGTGACGCCGGCGGCGTGCATCGGGCTCTGCAGGAACGATCCGTAGACGTAGACCTCATCCTGGATCTGGCCGTCCGCATGGTAGAGCCCCTCGTCCAGAAGCGAGGGCTGGAAGCCGTCCAGCAGCGGATCGCCGGGATGGAACTCATCACTGAACTGGCTGCGGCGCGAGTGGCACTGGGCGCAGGTTTCAAGTTCCGTGCGATCCGTAAGCGGCGGGACGCGCTGGGCGATGACCGCGCCTTCGGGAAACTGCCACTGGCCGGTAGCGGCCGCCAGGCCCATGGGAACATCCTCCGGCGCCCGAACGTGGAGAGAGCCCGGGCCGTGGCAGGATTCGCAGTCCACGTCGATGCTGGAAAACGTCGTTTCGAAGCGATCCTCCTCCGGGTCGTAGTTTTTTCGCAGGTTGGTGGAGTGGCATTCCGCGCAGGTGCTGTTCCAGTTGTAGAAGGTGCCCGTCCAGTGCAGTGGATCCTCGTGGTCCACTGCATCGTCCGGGTAGAGGTGAAACCAGCGCTGTCCTCCCTCGTCGGCAGGATGCGAATCCCAGGCGATGTTGAGCACCTGGAAGCGGCCGTCGGGAAATTCTGCAAGGTATTGCTGCAACGGCTCGATCCCGAACGCGTGTGTGATCTCATACTCGGTCAGCACGCCGTCGGGGCCGTCGGTACGCACCCGGTAGACGCCGTCGCGGACGAAAAATTCACTGGTAACGCCGTTATAGGTGAATTGCGCGTTGTTGAAATCGCCGCTGATCGAAGCCGGACTCGCAACGGCCATGGCCAGGTCATGGTGCGATCCCCGCCAGAGTTCGGCTTCGGCCATGTGGCATGCGGAACACTGCTCGCCTCCCACGTAGTCGGCCAGGCCTGCAAGGGCGTTTTCGTCCGGCGCTGGGGGCTCTTCGGCAGCGCAGCCGGCAAGCAAAATTGCCATAAGCGCGGCTCCCGATGGGAACGAGACTCCCGACGGGAACGGTTGCGCATCCATGCCCAGCAAGTCGCCTGCTGCATGAGACAAATACAGTGGGGCTTTCACCACGTGCCGCCAGTCGTTATAGCGGCGGGCGTTGGCGTCGCTTGAAAAAATCGTAGACGTAGCCGGCTATACCGACCCCGGCAATCAAGTTGCCGATCTGGGAACCGGATGTCGCGAACTCAATCGTGATTCCGACGAAGATCAGAACGAGGCTGATGACTCTCAAGTTCAAGGCCAGACTCCCGGACCGCTCCTGGCCGGCCTGGTAGCCGTCCCTTGCAGTCCCTGTTGCATCATCTGGATTTCTAACAGACCCTAGTGCCGTGCTCAAGGCTCGTGTTCAATTGATTTTCGGCGCACTGCTGTTTTCGACGGGCGGAGTGGCCATCAAGGCGGCGACGCTGACCGGTTGGCAGGTGTCCTGTTTTCGCAGCCTGCTGGGAGGGTTGGTCATTCTCTTGCTGATCCCCCGGGCGCGTCAGGGCTTGACATGGCGATCTTTAATGGTGGCCGTTCCCTTCGCCGCAACCTTCACGCTATTCACATTGGCCAACAAGCTGACGACGGCGGCCAATGCGATGTTCCTGCAGGAAACGGCGCCCTTCTATGTGCTGTTGCTGGGTCCGCTGCTGCTGGGTGAACGAATCGTCAAGCGTGACCTGGCCTTCATGGCGGCCCTGGTAGCAGGACTGGTGCTGATTCTCGGTTTTGGTGGCGAGGCGCTGGACACAGCCCCCAATCCGCGACTGGGTAACCTGCTCGGTGTCTGCACCGGCATCGCATGGGCGCTCACCCTGACGGGCCTGCGCTGGCTGGCGTCTCGCTCGGGATCCGGCAGGGATCAGCCGGAAACAGCGGTGGTGGCAGGCTGTTTGCTCGCCGCCGTTGTGGCCGGGTTCTTCGTCTTTCCGCTCGGCGAAACCAGCAGCATTGACTGGCTTGTGATCGCCTATCTGGGTGTATTCCAGATAGGCCTGGCGTATTACCTTGTTACCCGGAGCATGAGGCGGTTGCCCGTGATCGAAACGTCGCTGCTGCTCCTGGTTGAACCGGCGTTCACGCCGCTGTGGGCGTGGCTGATTCTGGCTGAGAATCCCGGTACACCGGCCATGCTCGGCGGCGCCGTGATCATTCTTGCGATCGGGATATACTCGCTGCTCCGCGCACCGGCTGCGTCGTAACCCCGCGATTTTTCGGGAGGGCAGCCCTCAGTCTGTCCTGCTACCCGTTCGGAACTTCCAGAAACGCGTCCTTCAGCTCCACGCAGGCATACGGCTCGAACGGAACGTCGGATGGGAAGACCGTATCCTCGCCGGTGTATGCTCCGGTGAAGTAACGTGGATCTTCCGCTGTGTAGTTTCTTGTGAGCCCCTGGGTCTCGGCGTCATAGGTGAAACGCTCCACGACGTGGAGGTCCTCGCTGTGCGGGACCAGCCCACCCGGGCCGGCGACGATGAACCCTTCCTCGAATCCGACCGAATCGACGATCAGCGCGCCATCCTCCCAGCGCCCGATGGAGTGACCGGCTCTGCTCGGAACGATGTCGTCGGGGTGTTCATCCATATCCATTCTGATCGTCCGGACGATGTCCATGAACCCGTACCTGAGCGTGATCTCGTCGTCTGTCTGGATGACTTCGTTGACGTGCCGGTCGAACTCCCAGTCGAACAGGATGTTGACCGCCATGCAGTGAAAGCGCGGATTGTCCTCCTGGTGGCTGAGTCCTTCAATAGCCCCCCGGCCGGCATCCGTCAGCGCCAGTGCCGGTCCTCCTCCCATGCCCATGGCGGGCGGGGCGCCCATGCCCGGGGCCATTCCGCCGCCCCCCGCGCCTCCCTGTGGATTGCGCTGTGGCGCCGCCCACGTGCCCGAGAGCTGAAGGCGGCCCGCGGCGAGCCGGTCGGCACTGCCGGTCGGCGCATCGAGAACCCGGCGCTGGTCATAGCGCTGCAGCACGCTGCCGTCGGCGAGAACGACGGATCGCAGCGCGCAGGCGTGAGGCTCAAGCCGACCCTGACTCCCGGTAACGGTGATCGTCTCGCCGATCGGGAACAGGTCTTCGGTCCAGCCGGCGCGCCGCAGGAGGGAGCCCGCCTGCAACTCGCAACGCCACGGCGTGACCGCGCCATCGGATTCGGTGACGTCGAAATAGATGTAACCGTGCGGATTGACGAAGCGAACTTCGGTCACGGCGCCGGTGATCTCCACCTGCTGTGAAGCATCGAACTGTCCGGGGCCATGGTGTGCGGATGCGGCAAAGGGCACGATCAGGACAATCAGGTAGCAATGGAAGCGCATGTTGATCTCCTTGATACAGATGTTGCGGATAAAACGAGTCTTCGTGCTCGTTCCCAGTAGAATCCGTCGGACTGTTTTCATCATAGCATCCGCCCATTTGCCGAGAACGAAACAGGGCAACCCAACGCCATCCCCGCTGGCGTCAACAGGCCCTGGTGCGAATGGTCAATGCGTATTCGGCGCGGTTTCAAATAAAATGTGCGACCTGAGCGGGCCACGCCCAAACCTGGAGGCTGAAATGAGATTCAGGAACCTGTTCGCCCTGCTGGGGCTCTTGCCGTTGCCGGCAACCTACTCGCTTGGCCAGGAAATCCCTCCGGGCTTCCTGGATCCCGAACCCATCCTGCAGGCGGCGGAGGCCGCCATCGGTACCGAAAACCTGCGCTGCGTCACCATCGCCGGTTCGGGCTACAGCGGCAAGGTGGGGCAGCAGCGCCTGAACGGCTACAACGTCGACTGGCCCCGCGGAGAGTTGAACAACTACACCCGGATGATGAACTGGGAGGCGGGCGTCATGCTGGAGACGTTCGACCGCCCGCCCGGACAGAATCCCGCCTCGTGGAAGTACGGACTGGGCTGGGTCGGCGGGACGCCCCTCCAGGAGAATTCCCGGCAATTGTTCATGGTCAATGGCGAATACGGCTGGCATCAGGATGGCCCCGAAGCCGAGCCCGTGGCCGCCACTCCCGAGGATTCGGAAATCTGGCAACTGGACATGTGGCTCAACCCGCACGGATTCCTGAAGGCGGCGCGTCTGCCGGGCGCCAACCCGGTCGCGACCTGGCGCTGGGAACTGGGCGAGATGGGCCGCGACGGTCCCACCACGACACCCGAGAAAGTCCGGATCGTCTCCATCACCGTCATGGGCAAGTACCGGGTCGATGCGACGATCAACAGCGAAGACCTGCTCCAGCGTATCCACACGTGGGTAGGCGATCCGGTCCTGGGCGACTTCAACTACGAACACGAATTCTTCAACGACAGCTACGCCGACCTGGGCGACGGCATTCGCTTCCCCATCCGCTGGCACTCCCACCAGGGCTGGGACGACAACTACCAGGCCCAGAGCATCAACGCCGGACACAATGCCTTTGGCGGAGAGTTTGCCGACATTCAGACCAATCTATGCCCGGAGCCGATTGAAGTTCCGGACTCTGTGCGGGAGGCCACTTTCGAGGTGACGGTCGAGTCCGAAGAGATCGCCGACGGCGTGTATGTACTGGGCGGCGCCTCGCACAACAGCGTCGCCGTGGAGTTCGAGGATTTCATTGCGGTTGTGGAAGCGCCATTGAGCGAGAAGCGCAGTCTGGCGGTGATCGAGGAGGTGGTCGACCTCATGCCAGACAAGCCGATCCGGTTCCTGGTCAACACCCATCAGCACCACGATCACATCGGCGGCCTGCGGACCTACATGCACATCGGGGCAACCATCGTCACCCACAGGCTGAACTACGACTTCTATACCCGCGACGTGCTCAACTACGCTCAGCGCACATTGCTTCCCGATATGGTCTCGCTGTGGCCGCCCACCGAACTGGCGGAGGGCTATTACTACGAGCGCTATACGGAAAACTACGTGATCAGCGACGGCGATCGCAACATGCACTTGTACTACGTGCATCCGTTGGCATTTGTGGAAGGCATGACGATCGCCTACCTGCCCGACGAAGAAATTCTGATCGAGTCGGACCTGTTCGACACCTGCCTGCCGCCACCGGCCGAAGCCACGGCGTCCAACCGCAGTCTCTATGACCAGGTTGAGCGGCTGGGACTGGACGTGTCGACGGTTGTTCCTATCCACGGCCCGCCCGCGGTATGGAGCGACTTTCTTCAGATTCCCGGTCTGACCGATTAGGGCCTGCTGGCGCTTCCCTGATCAGAGCGACCCGTCGGAGAAGACAATCTCGCCGTCCACGATGGTGACCGTCGCCCTGGTGTCCCTGATGTGGCGCGGATCGACCTGGAAGGGGTCCTGGTTCAGGATGGCCAGGTCGGCGAGGAACCCGGCACTGAGCTGACCGCGTTCGTGCTCCTCCCGCGTGAACCAGGCTGATCCTCGCGTGTATCCGCGCAGTCCCTCCATCAGGGTGATCTGTTGGGGCCCGCGGCCCAACGTGTCCGCTGAGAGGATATCGTCGCCCCGATAGTTCTCGCCGGTAACCATGAATTGCAGGATCGTCCAGGGGTTGCCGGGGCCCGCGAACATGCCGTCGGCGCCGAAGCCGAAGTTGAGACCGGGAGTGTCCACGGCAGTCCGGTAGGGCGGGCCCGAATACTGCCAATCCGGAAACAGGAAACGGACCGCCTGAATGCCGGCGCCAACCCCCAGGTCCGCCATGTTTGCGAGATCCTCCGACGTGGCGTCGTTTAGGTGCTCCATGGACACGTGACGGTCGGAGAGCGTGCCGATCCGGCATGGATCGGGCGTTTCAACGGCGCGCCGGATTCCCTCGACCACCGGCGCGATCTGGTCGGCCTCGGCGTGCTGGTGGAACGACCAGTCCGGCCGTCGAAGCAAAAATATCACGGCCTCTTCAATGGACGCCGCCGTCGGGGCGGCGAGAAACTCCCCCAGCCCCATATTCCTGAAGAATGGGCCGCCGACGCGGCTCAGGTGCAGGCCTTCTCCCGGAACTTCCCCGGGGCCGACGCATTCCATTGTTGCAGCGAGCGGCGCGGCGCTGACGACGTTACGCAGGGCCGCCAGGCCGGTTTGTCCCTCGACGCCAGGGGTGCTGGTTGGCCGAATCTGGTAGCGGTTCCGGACCCTGAGCTGGCCACGTCGTTCAAGTTCAAGCAGCGGCACGAAATCCTGTGTCTGCCGGAACCCGCTGCCGCCGGCGTCGCCCACCCCCACCAACCCAACCGAGTGCGACCAACGCACCAGGTCGAGAGTGCTGCGAATCTGATCATCCAGGGAATTGTGTGCCCGCGTCCATTCGTAAACCTGCTGATTCAGTTCATTGTCCAGGGCGCCGTCGGCGGGGATTTCTCCGACAAACGGCGCGGTCTCGCTCAGACCGTTGAAGAAGTCGATGGCGCGCGTGTTCATCTGCCCCGGTCCGGTGAAGGTGGCTCGATTGAAGTCTTCCGGTCCAGTGCCCACGGGCGTCGGCGTAAATCGCTGGGAAAACAACACCGGATTCACCGGAGCCCAGGCATCCAGCTCGTCCCGGGTCGGGTACCGTCCCGAGAGCGGATCGTCGGGGTCCTCGAGAAACTGCAGGTGATTGTGGCGGCCGATCAGGGTGATCCATTCTCCCTCCGGTACTTCCGTGGCTCGGTCCCGGACAGCCTCTTCAAGGTCCTCGAGCGTGAACGCATTCTCGCCGCGATGCAGGGCGTATCCCCATGTGATCGCACTGCGATTCCAGTGCAGGTGCTGGTCGATGAGACCGGGGATCACGATAGCGCCCTGGGCGTCGATGACGGTGATGGCACCTTCGGTTGATTGTGCCTGCGCGGCGCCGTCCGCAACTTCCGCTCCCACGGACACGATTCGGTTGCCGCCGATCAGCAGGGAATCGGCCGTCGGATTTTCGTCGTCCATGGTGACGATGTTGGCGTTGACGATCCTGATGTCGTCGGCGAGAAGGCCTTGGCCGCCCAGGGAAGCCACCAGGGCGACGGCCGAGGTCTGCACGTTCCAGCGCCTCATTGTTCACGGTCCTGCGTTTCAAGCCCCAGCCTGCGGTGCCATTGGGCGATGGATTCTTCCGGGTAGGCGTCGTACATCCGGTCCCTCGGATCGGTGCGGAGCTGTACCCAGTCCGCCCTGGATCCGAGCATCAGGTGGGTGCGTTCCGGCGGGCGGGGCAGGGGCGAATCCACGGCGGACGCAAACGGGTGCAGCAATTCCGGCCACATGGATGACCATACCCATAGATTGCTTCCGCAGA
The DNA here is from genome assembly GCA_009843005.1 of Pseudomonadota bacterium. Taxonomy (GTDB): domain Bacteria; phylum Pseudomonadota; class Gammaproteobacteria; order Steroidobacterales; family Rariloculaceae; genus UBA6522. Next base: position 9,415 of record VYEH01000110.1, read on the forward strand.
GCCTGCAGAAACTGCGTTCGCAGTGACTGAGCGTTTCCTCCCCGGTTTCCTCATCGCGCCGCCTCGCCCGGTAGACGGTGATGTGGTCGCGGCCCTCCACGTTCAGCGTTTCGAATTCCCCGCTCAGGTTGATCGCGTAGCCGCCGCTGCCGGCGGTTTTTCGGCAAATGGAGCAGTAGCAGAGATTGTAGGGATAGGGGTGCGCGGAGCGCACGGAGAAACGCACCGCGCGGCAGTGGCAGGAGCCCTTCAGGCGCATGGATCTCTCCATTGTCGTTACCGTATGCGAATTGTATCGCGCACAGTAGTTCTCTCTGCCATGCTCGCCACTGTCGGCAGGCCCGCTATTGTGTGGTGCGAATGGTGTAGCTGTCGGCCACCATGCCGTCCCGGCGCGTCTCGTCCTCTTCGCCGGGCAGGTACGTCTGGACGTAGTCCACATTCACATCTTCCGGTGACACGCGAACCCGAAGGTAGCCGCTGCCGCCCAGTACGGTGCCATGGTTGTAGTTGAAGTTCCTGGCCGAATTGGTTGCATCGTACAGTCCCCTGCCTGCTCGGGCGGCTCGGGTTCGTACCAGTACGGGTCCAGCGCGACGAACAGCGCGTCGCCCCAGTGAAACGCATACCAGGACTGGCGCAGCCCGACGAAGGGCTCTTCCCGGCTACTGCCCGAATAGAAATCGTTCGGTCCCGGATTGGGGAAGTACGCCTTGCGCCCCAGCGTTCCCAGCACGGCAATGTTGTTCGCGGTTCCGTCAAGGCGCCGGCCCCATTCCCCTTCGTGGTTGCCCATGACAAGGAACAAGGGCACCGAGTGGTTGATGAGGTCGAAACAGGAACGCAGAAGCTGAACTCGGCCGTTGATCTGCTCCGCCGTGATCGGCCCCAGACGAAGGAACCGGTCGATGAAGAACGTGTCGCCCAGATCGAACATGAAGTCGGGCTTGTCGGCGAGCATCTTGGCGAGGCTCAACTTGAAGGCTTCCGGATCGTCCGTCTCCATCATGTGCGGGTCGAACTCCACGACGAAGGTGAATGCGCTGCCGGGTGGGCGCGCCGTGTGGAAGGAGCGCTCGGGCCGTTCGAGCCCCTTGGATGATCGGTGTACATGACGGTCGACCTCGAGGTCACCACGACCTCCTGGACATCCGTCACGGCTTCGTCAAAGGCAAAGCTGCGGGGATCCCGGTATTGCTGCTGGGCGGCCGCAACCGCCGCGCTGAATGACACAGATCCGAGTAAGAAAAGTTTGAATTTGATCATTTCACGACTCCCTGAACCTCCATCCTGAACATGTAAACACTCCACAGGGCGCGCCATTTAGCCGGGTCACAAACGGTGGCCAAAAGACATTGGCCACGGAGTGTTGAATATAATGACGGCTGATGACGAACCTGGTTGAAAAGGAAGTATCCCGATGAAGAACACCGCGTGCAAATTGGCCGGGTTCGTGTTCGCCCTGGAAGTGTTGCCGGCGTCAAGACAATTCTGAGTCATGCGTATCCGCTATGCGTGAGCCAGTTCCGGTATTATTCGCCGCCTATTCGCTGGGAGACGCTTCATGGGCTTCTCGACCAAACAGATTCACGCGGGTGTCGAGCCGGATGCGGAGACCGGTTCGATCCTCACGCCGATCTACCAGTCGACGACCTTCGTTCAGCCGTCGGTGGACGAGTACCTGTCCAAGGGTTATTCGTATTCACGTAGCGGCAATCCCACCGTGCGGGCGCTGGAACGCAAGCTGGCCGCACTGGAGGAGGGTTTCGACTGCACCTGCTATGCCACTGGTATGGCCGCCATCCAGGTGGTCATGCAGGCCTGCCTGAACGCGGGCGATCATGCCATCATTTCCGATGTTGCCTACGGCGGCACATATCGCCTGAGCACCAAGGTCTTCAGCCGATTCGGCGTGGAGTTCAGTTTCGTGAATACCGCGGATCCCGCCGAGGTGGATGCGGCGGTCAGGCCGAACACGCGCCTGATCCTCACCGAGACGCCTGCCAATCCGAACCTGAAACTCACCGACATCCTGTCGGTATCAGAGATCGCCCGGGCTCGGGGAATTCCACATGCCGTGGACAATACGTTCCTGACGCCCTTCTACCAGCAGCCGCTGGCGCTGGGCGCCGACATCTCCATTCACAGCACGACCAAGTACTTCGACGGTCACAACGCGACCGTGGGCGGCGCTGTAGTAGCGGCTACCGAAGCCCTGGACGAGGCCATCCGGTTCATCCAGAACGCCAGTGGCGTCATCATGTCGCCGTGGGTGGCCTGGTTGACTCTTCAGGGCATCAAGACGCTCTCGATCCGGATGGAACGGCAGTCCGCGAACGCGCTTGCCATCGCGGAGTACCTGGAGTCGCACCCCAAGGTGTCCCAGGTTGCCTATCCCGGCCTGGCTTCGTTCGCCCAGCACGATCTGGCCAGTCGCCAGGCGAGCGGTTTCGGCGCCATGCTCTGGTTCGAGGTCCAGGGCGGCGTCAGCGCCGGCAAGCGGCTAATGGACTCGGTGCGTTTGTGTACGCTTGCGGAAAACCTCGGATCTGTGGAAACGCTGGTCACGCACCCCGTGACCATGACTCACGCCGACGTGGAGAAGGCGGAGCGGGAGCGGGTCGGCATCAGCGATGGCCTGGTGAGGCTATCGGTGGGTCTTGAGGATGTGGAAGACCTGATCGCCGATCTCGATCAGGCGCTCGGCCACGTCTAGGAAACGGCCATGCGCCTGGCCGAGATCAGGGTTTATCCCATCAAGTCCTGCGGCGGGATCTCGGTCGCCAGCGCTGTGCTTGAGCCGCGCGGGTTTGCCGGGGACCGGCGCTACATGCTGGTGGACGAGCGCGGCCGGTTTCTGACCCAGCGCGAGCACCCGCGGATGGCGACCGTCCGGGTTCGGGAGGCAGACGGCGGCTGGGTCGTGGAGGCGCCGGGACAGCGGACACTGTCGTTGCCCGTGAGACTGCCCTCGGGACCGCAGCGAGCGGCCACCGTATGGCGCGATACGCTTGAGCTCACCGAGGCGGATCACGCCGTCAATCGGTGGTTCAGTGACGCGCTGGATATCCCGTGCCGGCTGGTCAACATGTCCAAAGGGCACGTGCGACCCCTCAGACCCGGTCGCGGCAGGGACGGGGACCAGGTGAGTCTAGCCGACGGCGCCCCGGTGCTGCTGACGGCAACGGCGTCGCTGGCACAGCTCAATGGGCGGTTGACCAGGCCCGTCGGAATGCTGAATTTCCGCCCCAACCTGGTTGCCGAGACCGACACGCCCTTTGAGGAAGACCAGTGGGGGCGAATCCGGATCGGCGAGGCCGAGTTCGACGTGGCCTGGGCCTGCACACGGTGCGTATTGACGACGATCAATCCCGAGACTGCCAAAAAGGACCCAGACGAAGAGCCCATTCGCACCCTGAAGACGTTTCGCCGCGGCCCCGAGGGCGTGATGTTCGGCCAGAATCTCATTCCCCGCCGGCTCGGAGTGGTGAGCGTCGGCGATCCCATCGATATACTCTGAGGGGCCCGCTGACACGCAAGTGTCACGCGGTTCTAGTGCTCCATCAACCTTATAACGCCGTATCAGTGGCCGCAGGCCCGCCTCTGGCAAGGCGCGTCCCGCCGGCCATGGTGGGCCCATGGTCAAGGGGCGCAACACCGCCAGAGGCGGGCCTGCGGCCACCCGGAGGGCGCGTCCACAAGCGCGCATCTGCTTTGTTGCCGTCTCTTGACGTATACCCAATACGTCGGCGAGCCGGCGCCGCGCATCTGCGCGCTTGTGAACGCGCTGATACGGCGTTATAAGGTTGATGGAGCACTAG
>VYEH01000314.1:0-3078 GCA_009843005.1 Pseudomonadota bacterium
GTCTACAGCGGCGCCGTCTACCAGTGGGGCCAGGTGGGTGGGCTCAGCCTCGAGATCGGATTCCTCATCGATCACTTGACGGCATTGATGATTACCGTGGTGAGCTTCGTGTCGCTGGCGGTGCACATCTACACCATCGGCTACATGGCCGACGACGACGGTTACCAGCGCTTTTTCAGCTATATCTCGCTGTTCACGTTCGCCATGCTGACGCTGGTGATGTCGAACAATTTCCTGCAGTTGTTCTTCGGCTGGGAAGCGGTTGGCGTGGTGTCTTACCTGCTCATCGGCTTCTGGTACAAGCGCGAGACTGCGATCTTCGCCAACATGAAGGCCTTCCTGGTCAACCGGATCGGCGATTTCGGGTTCCTGCTGGGGATCGCCACGCTGCTGGCGTTCACCGGGTCGCTGGACTACCAGACCGTTTTCGGCGCCGCCGAGGGCCTCGCGGACGAGCGTATTGCGCTGTTCTCCGGAATGGAGTGGTCTGTGCTCTCGGTGGCCTGCATCGCGCTCTTCGTCGGGGCCATGGGCAAGTCGGCGCAGATGCCGCTGCACGTCTGGCTGCCGGATTCCATGGAGGGCCCCACGCCCATCTCCGCGCTGATCCACGCCGCCACCATGGTCACCGCGGGCATCTTCATGGTGGCGCGGATGTCGCCGCTGTTCGAGTACTCGCAGACGGCGCTCAGCGTGATGCTGGTGATCGGCGCTACCACGGCGATGTTTACCGGGCTTCTGGGCGTCGTCCAGCAGGACATCAAGCGCATCGTGGCCTACTCGACGCTGTCGCAACTCGGTTACATGACCGTGGCGCTGGGCGCCTCCGCCTACGCGGCGGGCATCTTCCACCTGATGACCCACGCGTTCTTCAAGGCGCTGCTGTTCCTGGCCGCGGGCTCGGTGATCATCGCGCTGCACCACGAGCAGGACATCCGCAAGATGGGCGGGCTGCGCAAGTACATGCCGATCACCTACTGGACGGCGCTGATCGGGACGCTGGCGCTGATCGGTTTCCCCGGCTTCTCCGGGTTCTATTCCAAGGACGCGCTCATCGAGGCGGTGCATCTCTCGACCACGCCCGGCGCGGGTTACGCCTACTGGTGCGTGCTGCTGGGAGTCTTCGTCACCGCGCTCTACAGCTTTCGGCTGCTGTTCGTGGTGTTCCATGGAGAGGAGCGCATCGATCACCACGCCAGGGAGCACTTGAGGGAGTCACCGAAAGTCGTAACGGCGCCGCTCATCGCGCTGGCTGTGCCGTCGGTGATCATCGGCTGGGTCACCATCGGCCCCGTACTCTTCGGCGGGTTCTTCGATGACTCGATTTTCGTGCTGGCGCAGCAGGACGTGGTCGGCATGGTTGGCGAAGAGTTCCATGGCGCCGCCGCGTTCATCGTCCATGCGGCAACCCATTCGGTGGCGCTGTACCTGGCGGCGGCGGGTGCGCTGGTGGCGTGGTTCTTCTACATTCGCCGGTCCGACTTGCCGGGTGTGCTGCGCGACCGGCTGGCCGTATTGCACCGGATCCTGGACAACAAGTACTACTTCGACTGGTTCAATGAAAACGTCGTGGCGGCGGCCACGCGCATGCTGGCGGGGTCGCTCTGGCGCGTCGCCGACGCGGGCGTCATTGACGGTGTCGGCATCAACGGCAGCGCCCGCGGCGTGCGCTACCTGGCGGGGGTCGTCCGGACCTTGCAGACCGGTTACCTCTATCACTATGCCTTCGCCATGATCATCGGACTGACGGCGTTCCTGGTCTGGCTGACGTTCGGCGGATAGGCGGCGGGCAGCAGGGCAGAGAGTTGGCAGGCAGCAGCGCAATGGGTGGCAGGTAGTCGACCGGTGAGCGGATTCCCGATACTTAGCGTGCTGGTGTGGCTGCCCATCGCCGCCGGTATCGCCGTGCTCGCGTTGGGTTCGGGCGAAGTCGGCGCGCACCGCGGCAAGCTGGTGTCGCTGGCAGCGTCAACCGCAGTATTCATCCTGAGTCTACCGCTGTATTTCGGCTTCGACGTGACCACCGCCGAGATGCAGTTTGTCGAGCGGGTTTCGTGGATCGGGCGCTTCAACGTCTACTATCACCTGGGGCTGGACGGCATATCGCTGCCGCTGGTGCTGCTCACCACGTTGCTGACGCCGCTGGTGGTTATCGCCGGGTGGCGGGTGATCCAACTGCGCCCGGCCCAGTACTTCGCCTCGTTCCTGTTCATGGAAGGCCTGATGATCGGCGTCTTCGCGGCGCTGGACGGGCTGCTCTTCTACGTCTTCTGGGAAGCGATGCTGGTGCCGATGTTCATCATCATCGGCGTCTGGGGCGGGGAACGGCGCATCTACGCGACAGTGAAGTTTTTCCTGTTCACCTTCCTTGGCTCGGTGTTCATGCTGGTGGCGTTGATTTACCTGTATCTGAACGCCGGGAGTTACGCGATTCAGGCGTTCCACGACCTGCCGTTGTCGATGCGCGAACAGCAGTGGATTTTCGTGGCGTTCCTGTTGGCCTTCGCGGTCAAGGTGCCTATGTGGCCGGTGCATACCTGGCTTCCCGACGCCCACGTGGAGGCGCCCACCGGCGGTTCGGTGATCCTGGCGGCCGTGCTGTTGAAAATGGGCGGCTACGGGTTCGTGCGTTTCAGCCTGCCGATCACGCCGGACGCGAGTGCGGCATTGGCGGGCGTGATCATCGTGCTGTCTCTGATCGCCATCATCTACATTGCCTTCGTGGCCCTGGCCCAGGAGGACATGAAGAAGCTCATAGCCTATTCATCCATCGCCCACATGGGGTTTGTCACCTTGGGGTTTTTCGTGATCTTCCAGATTGCCGTGGGTAGTGCGGGCGATCCGGGAGGCGCAGTTGCCGCGGTCAGCCCGAATGGGGCAGGCCCGATCGGCGGCCAGGGCGCGATGCTGGCGCTGCAGGGCGGCATGGTGCAGATGATCTCCCACGGCCTGATCTCCGGAGCGCTCTTTCTCTGCGTCGGCGTCATGTACGACAGGCTGCACAGCCGGCAGATTGCCGACTACGGCGGCGTGGTCAACACCATGCCCAGGTTCGCCGCGCTGATGGTCTTTTTCGCA
>VYEH01000314.1:3088-13219 GCA_009843005.1 Pseudomonadota bacterium
ACTGCCGGCGACCTCCGGGTTCGTGGGCGAGTTCCTGGTGATCCTGGGCAGCTTTCAGGCGAGTTTCTGGCTGGCGTTCCTTGCGGCGACCACCCTGGTGTTCGGTGCTGCCTATACCCTCTGGCTGGTGAAACGCGTGGTCTTCGGGGATGTGGCAAACGACGGCGTGGCGTCGCTCGAAGATGTCGACTCCAGGGAGTTCTTCTATCTGGCGGTGTTGGCGGGGGGCGTCCTGTTACTCGGCGTATGGCCTGCGCCACTGATGGAAGTGATGGAAGTGACGCTGGCCAATCTGCTCGAACACGTACAGCAGACGAAACTATGAACGCGGTGACTGATCATGGGTGAATGGATCCGGGCAGCGCCGGAGATGTTCCTGGTCTGCGCGATCAGCGTGATCCTGGTGGTGGATGTTTTCCTGCCGCCGGCGCAGCGCAGGGCCACGTTCTACCTCACCATGCTGGCGCTGCTCGGTACCGCTCTGTGCTCGGTGTACTTCGGAGCAGGGGAACGGACCACGCTGCTCTATGAGGGCTTCGTTGCCGACCCGGCGGGCAATGCGCTCAAGCTGTTCGCCTACGCCATCGTCGCCATCGTATTTCTCTATTCGCGCGATTACCTGGAACGCGAGGGTCTCCTCAAGGGCGAATACTTCATCCTCGGACTGTTCGCGCTGCTGGGGATCATGGTCATGATCTCCGCCAACAGCCTGCTGATCCTCTATCTCGGGTTGGAACTTTTATCGCTGGCGCTCTACGCGCTGGTGGCGTTCGACCGCGAGTCGAGTATCGCCGCCGAATCCGCCATGAAATACTTTGTGCTGGGCGCCATTGCGTCCGGTACGCTGCTTTACGGGGTCTCGGTGCTCTACGGCATCACCGGGACCGTGGATATCGGAGAACTGGGAGCGTATTTCTCGAGCGGGGAGACCCCGCAGGTGGCGGCGCTTCTCGGACTGGCCTTCGTGATCGTCGGCGTCGCATTCAAGTTCGGCGCCGTGCCGTTCCACATGTGGCTGCCCGACGTCTACCAGGGCGCACGCACGCCGGTGACGCTCTTGATCAGCACCGCGCCCAAGCTGGCCTCGTTCGCGCTGGCCTGGCGCGTCATGGTGGAGGGCCTCGGCGGGTTGCATGGCAGCTGGCAGGACATGGTCATCGCGCTGTCGGTATTGGCGCTGGCGGTGGGCAACGTGGCCGCCATCGCCCAGACCAATCTCAAGCGGATGCTGGCCTACTCGACCATCTCCCACGTGGGCTTCATCCTCATGGGCTTCATCGCCGGCACGCCCCAGGGACTCAGCGCCGCCATGTTCTACACGATCGCGTATGCGTTCATGGCTGCCGCCGCCTTCGGCATGATCATTCTCCTCAGCCGCGAGGGCTTTGAAGCGGAGAACATTGCCGATTTCAAGGGTCTCAATGCTCGCGAGCCCTGGTTTGCCCTCATGATGCTCATGATCATGTTCAGCATGGCCGGCATTCCGTTGTTCGTGGGTTTCTACGCCAAGCTGGTGGCGCTCGAAAGCGTGCTGGACGCCGGGCTGGTCTGGCTGGCGATCGTGGGCGTCTTCTTTGCCGTCGTCGGCGCGTTCTACTACCTGCGCGTCATCTGGTTCATGTATTTCGCAGAAGCCGAGGGGGAAGCCGAAGCTGTTACGGGCGTCGGGACTGCCCTGGAAGCCTCAACCGGGCTGCGGATAGTGGTCAGTGCGAATGCACTACTGCTGCTTGGGTTGGGCCTGTTTCCGGGGAGTCTGCTGGATTTGTGCGCGAGAGTATTGGGTTAAGCCCTGTCCGCGTAGAGTAGCCCAAGGGCCACCTGCTTCCCCGGTTACCCGCCCGCGGTGTCTGCGGGAATCTCTCCATGACCAAAGGACGTGCTGCCCTGTACCGAGTCGCAGTGCAACCCGGGTTCGGGCACTCCGTCAGCGGGGCAGCGGTACAGTCCCGCGTCTCCCCGGTCTCCTGCCGTAACACCGTCACGGCGCGGATGCAGTCCGATGCTGAGGACGGTCCCCTGAGGGAAAGTCTCCCGGTTGATCCCCTGTTCGGCCGCTTCCCGGGCCCTTTCCATCTGTACGACCCAGATCTGCGGATCGCCGGATTCGTCCCGCACCAGCGCGTCACGTGCTTCGTTCAGGGGAACGATGTGCATTTCGAAATGGGCGGCGTTGGGGACAATGCGAACAATCACGCCGGTGATGACCTTGTACACGGCGCCGTCGTACATGGAGTAGGAATGATGGGCGTGCGCCAGGCCCGTCATCAACGCCGTTGACAGAATCCACGCGGCGGCCACCTTGCGCGTTGTCACCGCGTTCCGCGTTGTCGCAGATTCCGTGCGCCGGGCCCCTGCCACGTTAGTCCTCGCCGCCGCTTCGAAAATGTTCTTCATGGTCATTGCCAGCTTACCTCCGGGCCATGCGCGAAAATTCAGGTCAGAAAACGGCCGGGTACCTCCAGCCTCATTCGAAGCCCAGGTCCAGTTCTTCGTCGGGCCGTTCCATGTCCTGTTCGAAATACTGCTCCCAGGTCTGTGCCCACGGTCGGTCAAGCAGAGCGGGAACCCGGTACTCGATCACCGTTCCCGGGGCGACCTGGGTCGCGAATCCCTCCATCGGGTAGTATCTGAAGGCACACTCCACGAACGTCAGCCGTTCCGCAGTGTCCCATCCCTCCACGTATGTCCTGTGCCAGAGAATCCGAACCGGCTCCTCAAGCGCCTCGGGATCGTATATGACCGTTTCCCAGTCTAACCCCAGCAACGCGCCGTCGTCGCCGTGCACCGGGCTGAAGATCTCGATGGCTTCGAGTTCGTAACTGAATTCCCAGCTCGTATGCTGGGTCCAGGCCTGCACGTTCGATGTCCAGGCGATAAGGGTGTCGCCGTCCCAGAAGCCGATCGTGTCGCCGTACCACTGCGGCACATTCGGCCCCAGCGGAAACTCCCGGCCGATGCGCACGGTGCGGCTGACGTTGTCGCCGGTCGACCCCAGCAGCAGCACCACGTCCGGCGTCACCACCATGTGATTCGGCGTGGGGCCGGTGCCCCACTGGCGCATGAATCCCTCGGGGCGGCAATACGAGGCGTTCCACTGATGGGCCGCGGTGACGCCCTCGTGATAGAGCTGCTGCACCAGGCGTTCCCGGTACTCGGGCGTCAGCAGCGACAGGATGGTGGGCACCTGGTTGGCTCGCACGTAGGTCCAGATGCGCCGCCCATCGGGTATGTACTCCGCGTAGACGCCATCCCACCTGGGCATCGATTCGTAAGTGTGGTCGGTGGGGCCGCCTCTCGACTGCGCGTCGGCGAGCAACGCCTCATAGTGCGCTTGTGCACTCTCGAAGGGATAGGGGCTGACGATATTTTCGCGAGGCCAGTCCATCGTGCAGTCGCCCCATCGCGCCGACGCCGGTGGATTGGCCCCGATGCGAGCATCCGCCACGGCGACGCCGGGGCCGCCGCTGCGCATGTCGGTGACTTGTCTGGGGCTGTTGCAACGCCAGTAGCGTGGGTCCATCCAGAGGTCCCGGTCCAGATAGAAGTCCCGGCTCGTGAAGAGATCCGTTTCAAGGGGCTGGACACTCTCGGGAGGGCGTCCGTCCCATTCCGGTCCATCGCCGTGGCTGCGGACATCCGGAGGCGGGTGCAGCGACTCGAAGGGCGCGCCGCGCAGGCCCGGGACATGCGGTGGATCGAGCTGGGCCGACGCAGGTGACACTGCTCCGGCCACGAGGGCCAGCGTCGCTGCAAATACTGCGGTAGTCCTGTGAATTCTGGTCATGGAGATGCCGGGCGTGCGCTGGATACGCAGACTTTATCATTCCGGTGTCGCACCGTTAATGGTGGCCGACGGATTCAGGTTCGACGAAACCGCCTGATGCGTGGATAATGACGGTGAACAACAGAAACAGGGGAAACATCGCGATGGGCGAAATCGTATCAGGTGGTCCGGGGCTGGACCGAAGAACTTTCCTCAAGGAATCCGGGCTGGTGTCGCTGGGTGTGGGACTGTCAGCACTGCCCATAGGCCGTGTAGGGGCCAACGACACAATAAACATCGCGTTGATCGGCTGCAATGGCATGGGCTTTGCCAATACCCGCTCGACATTGAAAGTACCGGGTACCCGTTGCATCGCACTGTGCGACGTCGACCAGAACGTCCTCGAGCGGCGTAGCGGAGAATTGGTGGAGTTGTACGGCGAACAGCCCCGCATCTACTCGGACTATCGTGCGCTGCTGGACGACCCGGACGTTGATGCCGTGATCATCGCGACACCCGATCACTGGCACTGCCTGCAGATGGTGCACGCCTGCGAAGCGGGCAAGGACGTCTATGTCGAGAAGCCGCTGGCCAATTCGATCGTGGAATGCGAGCGTATGGTGGCCGCCCAGGTAGCCAGCGGCAGTGTCGTACAGGTCGGTCAGTGGCAGCGCAGCGGCCCGCACTGGATCGAAGCGATGGATTTCGTTCAGTTGGGCCAGTTGGGCAGGATTCGCACCGTCAAGGCCTGGATGTACAACGGTGGAATGCGGCCCCTCCCGGTCAGGCCCGATGAACCCGCGCCGGACGGCGTCGATTACGACATGTGGCTCGGGCCTGCGCCATCGCGTCCGTACAACCGCAATCGCTATCACGGCAGCTTTCGCTGGTTCTGGGACTACGCCGGCGGACTCATGACCGATTGGGGCGTGCACCTGATCGATCCGGTCCTGTGGGGGATGCAGGTCGAGCATCCAAAACGCGTGATGTCCACCGGAGGCAATTTCGGCTTCCCTGAAAGCGCGATGGAAACGCCCGATACGCAGCAGGCGATCTACGAGTTCGATGACTTCACGATGCTCTGGGAGCACACGATGGGCGCCGGTCTCGGCCCGTTCCAGCGGACACACGGCGTGGCATTCGTCGGCCGAAACGGCACGCTCGTTGTCGACCGCAACCAATGGGAAATCTTTCCGGAAACGGAATGGAGGTCAGGCGGTCCGCCGAGTTTCAGGATGGCAGGGCAACCGGTACGGACGTCCCGCCCGGAGGATCGGGGTCTGGACCACCATACGGCCAATTTCGTCGATTGCATGTGGACCCGCGGAAAGCCTGCGTGCGACGTCAGGACGGGAAGCCTGGCCGCAGTCAATGCTCACCTGGGCAACATTGCGGTGCGCACGGGCGAAGCGCTGAACTGGGACGGCGCGAGTCTGGAATTCCGGGACAACCCATCGGCCGATGAGCTTCTTCAGAACGAGTATCGGGGTCCCTGGCGTATTCCCGGGTGAGCGATGAGCGGGCTCAGGCTGCTGATGATTCCGTGACGTTTTTTTGCTCACGCAGTACCCGCAGAAACGGCTCTCCGTACCGTTCCAATTTCTTCTCGCCGACGCCTTGAAGGGCCAGGAATTCTGCCGGCGAGGCAGGCCGGAGTCGAACCATCTCCTTGAGTGTCGCGTCGTGAAAGATGACATAGGGAGGCACGTCGGCTTCCCGGGAGAGTCGCGTGCGCAGTTCGCGAAGGGCCTCCCACAACGGTTGGTCCGCTGCCGGAACCTCATATGAGGGCGCGCGGGCTGTCTTGACCACGCGCCTGGCGCGCTTGGCGGGGGGATCCTCGCGCAGCCATATCCGCTCCTCGCCCCTGAGCAGCGGTCGGGATTTGGAGGTGAGGCGCAAGGCGCCGTAGCGCTCCGCGTCCGAGCGCAGGCGTCCCTGCACCATCAACTGCCGCAGAATGGACCGCCACTGGACCGCCGAGCGGTCCTCGCCGATCCCGAATGTGCTGAGACGTTCGTGGCGGTTGCGGCGGACCTTCTCTGTGTCCTTGCCGAGCAGCACGTCGATCACGTGCGCGGCGCCGAAGCGCTGACCGGTGCGGTAAACGCAGGACAGCAATTTCTGCGCTTCCACCGTGCCGTCCCAGGTTTTCGGGGGCGTGAGGCAGATGTCGCAATTGCCGCAATCGTCCGCGAGGCTGTCGCCGAAGTATTCCAGCAGCGCCCGGCGTCGGCAGGCGGTGACCTCGCACCATCCGAGCAGTGCGTCGAGTTTCATCCGCTCGATGCGCTTGTGTTTCTCGCCCGCCTCGGACTGATCGACCAACTGGCGCAAGCGGACCACGTCCTGGAGGCCGTAGACCATCCACGCTTCGGCAGGGTCCCCGTCACGGCCTGCTCGGCCCGTTTCCTGGTAATAGGCCTCCACGCTCTTGGGCAGGTCCACGTGGGCGACGAAGCGCACATCGGGCTTGTCGATGCCCATGCCGAAAGCGATGGTCGCCACGACGACCACGCCGTCCTCGTACTGAAAGCGGGCCTGATGAGCGTTGCGCTTCTCGGCGGACAGGCCTGCATGGTAAGGCAGGGCGGTGAAGCCCCGGTCCGCCAGCAACCCGGCCAAAGTCTCGACCTTCTTGCGCGTCATGGCATAGACGATGCCAGCTTGTTCCTGCCGTTCCCGCAGCAAGGCGAGTAACTGGGCGTTGGCGTCGGTCTTCGCCTGCACGGTGTAGCGGATGTTGGGCCGGTCGAAGCCGCTGATGAACTGCTCAGCGCCGTTGAGTTCGAGCCTGGAGAGGATTTCCCGGCGCGTAAGCCTGTCGGCCGTGGCCGTCAGCGCCATTCGCGGCACGCCGGGAAAGCGTTCGGCCAGGACGTTCAGCCCCAGATAATCTTGCCGGAAGTCGTGTCCCCATTGTGAGACGCAGTGGGCTTCGTCGATGGCAATGATGGCAAGGTCGACGCGGTCCAGCCGGTCGAGCGTCTCCTCCTGAAGCAACCGCTCCGGCGCCAGATAGAGCAGGTCCAGCTTCTGCGAGGCGAGCGCATCGAGTATCGCGCACTGCTCGGGCCAGGAAAGCGTGGAGTTCAGGAACTCGGCCCGCACGCCGAACTGCTTGAGCGCCGACACCTGGTCGTGCATCAGGGCGATGAGAGGTGAGACGACGAGCCCGACCCCGGGTCGGATCATGGCCGGCAATTGGTAGCAGAGCGACTTGCCTCCGCCCGTGGGCATGAGCACCAGCGCGTCCCGGCCGGCGAGCGCCGCGGCTATAACCTCTTCCTGACGTCCGCGGAAGCCGGTATATCCGTAGACGCTGCGGAGCAGTTCTTGCGCGCGCTCGATCAAGACGTGCGCAGCTACGCGCTCAAGACTGCGGCCAATACGAAGCCGGCCACGGTCAGCATCAGTGCGTTGGCGCCGATGATGAAGCCGGCCAGGGCCAGGCGGGCGCGTGCATTCTCCACCCTTGTCTCGGCCAGCCCTGTGTCGATGTGCGCCCGTAACTCACCCAGCCCCGCTTCGAAGCGCTCCACGGTCACAAGATCGCTCACCGCTGAACGGATCGCACCCACGATCGCGGCGGCCTGGTCGGCATCAATGTCCGCAGCCTGGAGACCGCGGGCAGTGCTGAGCGTATCGAATGATTTTTCGGCCATCTTGAACTCTGCAAGTTATCGATTTTCGCCACTGGCGCCAAACGTGTCTTACACGCCACAAGCGTAGCATCCAGAGTGCCGCAGTTCAGATTCATTTCTGTGCGATTCACAAGGATTTGTGAAATTTCGCGAGCGATTTTTTGTGTTCGATGGCGTTGCCGTTAACGGTTCAGATATAGAACAAGAACCCAGCACATGAACGCGAGCTGAAGCGCAAAGACAACACTGACCATGGCGGCGGTAATCCAGACCGTGCGCATGTTGTCAGCCCGCTCTCTTGCAAACGCAGCGGCTTCGTGATCGAAGGTCATTGAAGTTTCGCTGGTCTGGTCGGTCATATTCACGGAGGTGCCTGGACTCGTCCGTTACATGGGAACGATCCTAGCATGCCTCCTGTTGCGCCAGACCAGCGCCGCTAGTATGATTTTCCGCCCCTGTTGCGGGGTGGAGCAGTCAGGCAGCTCGTCGGGCTCATAACCCGAAGGTCGTAGGTTCGAATCCTACCCCCGCTACCACTTCACTCCGGTCTGTTCCAGCATTTGTGGAGGCCGTTTTCCGGCGACCTGCACTGCGTCTACGCGTTGGCGTCCGCCTCCGCGACCGCATCGATCACGATCTCCGGCAGGAGGATCTGCGGCAGGATCGTCGGGCTGTCCAGGGACGATCCAGTGGGAAAATACAGGTACAGGGGCACACCCACGCGGCCGTACCGGTCGAGCCATTCGGTGATAAGCGGGTCCTCGCGGGTCCAGTCGCCTTCGACGACCCTGATGCCGCGCTCGTTGAAGGCCTCGCCCACGGCATCGGTCGCCAGCGCCACCCGTTCGTTGACCTTGCAGCTGACGCACCAGTCGGCGGTGAAGTAGAGGAAGAGCGGTTCGCCGGCGGCGATGTAGCCGGTGACGCGCTCGGGGGTGAAGCTCTCGAGTTCCAGTTGCCCCAGTGTGCCTGCGCCGGTTCCTGACAATGACGCTGGCGCTGCCCGGTAATCCTCGATTCGCAGGCCAATGACTACCGCGCTTACCAGACCAATGACAACCGCGGCGCTCCATGCATGGGGCCGGCGAGAATGCGCCACGCGGCCATAGGCCCATACCGCGAAGGCGAAGCAGAGGGCAGCGACAAGCCCCACGGTCATGGAATCGACGCCGAGTTGCTTGCCGATGACCCAGAAGAGCCACACGG
Organism: Pseudomonadota bacterium; assembly: GCA_009843005.1. GTDB lineage: Bacteria > Pseudomonadota > Gammaproteobacteria > Steroidobacterales > Rariloculaceae > UBA6522. The sequence continues at coordinate 11,705 of VYEH01000314.1, forward strand.
CCGTGGCCAGCATCGGAAACGCGAGCACGTGCTTGAAGGTCGCCATCCATGGCCCGGGTTTGGGCAGCACGCGGCCGGCCGCGGGTACGTAGCTCAGCAAGAGGTATGGGAACGCCAGCCCGAATCCCAGCGCCAGAAACACGCTCAGCGCCACCGCTGCGGGTTGTACCAGCGCGTACCCCAGTGCGCCGGCCATGAAGGGCGCGGTACACGGCGTGGCGACGACCACCGCCAACAGCCCGGTGAAGAACGCGGCCCGGCGTTCGCCGCCGGCCGTCAGCGTCTGGCCGACCCCCATGATACGGGTTCCGACTTCGAATACGCCGAACAGGTTGAGCGCTATGGCCAGCATCAGCAGTCCCAGCGCCAGATTGACCACGGGCGATTGCAGCTGGAAGCCCCAGCCGACGGCCTGTCCCGCTTCGCGCAGGGCCACCAGCGCGCCGCCGATGAACGCAAACGCGACCAGGATTCCGGCGGTATACAGCAGGCCGCTTTGCGCAGCGACGCGCCGGTCGGTTTGCGACATCTTCACCAGGCTCAGCGCCTTCATGCTCAGGATGGGGAATACGCAGGGCATCAGGTTGAGAACGATCCCGCCGATGAAGGCGAAGAGCAGGGCCACGCCGAAAGAAAGTCCCGAATAACTCTGCGCTGCGGGAACGAGCCCGCCGCCGCTCCCGCCCAGCACGCCGGCGGCCACACCGGCGCCTTCCTGGACATTGAACGAGAACGCCTGCAGGGCGCCGTCGTTGTCGGTGAATGTCAGCAGTGCCGAAAACTCGGTCGCGTCGGTCATCCTGCGAGCCGAATCCATGGAGATGACCGCGCCGCGCGGGGTGAAGGAGATGGACTGCCGGCCGTATTCCACCAGGTTGCGTTCTGTAATGAAGAGATACGGGTCTCTCGCATCCGTGGCTGCTTCGGGCGTTTCGATGGAGACCCTGACGGTATCCTCGAGTCGCTCGAACTGCGCCGGCCAGTCGACCGGCTCCGGCAGTTTTGCGCGGGCTGTGGCAAATCGATCCGCCTGCGCCGCATCGGGACCGCCGTCGCCCACCGGCAGTGTCAAGAACAGGGTCGTGTTCTCCGGCACGCAGAGTTCATCGTCGCAAACCACCCAGCTCGCGCGGCCCTGCAGCTGCACCGATTCCCCGGGGCTCAGGCCTTCGGGAACCGTGACATCGCTGACCAGCAGAAGGGGTTCTTCGTACGCGTAGGTGATCAGATCGATGAAGGGAAGGACATGGGGGACGGGAAACTCGAACGGAGCGGCCTCGAAGCCTTCCTGGAGGTCCCAGCGCATCCTGGGTTCGAGGCCCGCGTCTCCCGGATTGCTCCAATAGGCGTGCCAACCCGGATTGGGTTCAAGGTAGAAACCGAGGGTTACCGTGCCGCCGTCAGCGGGCAGCGAAGCCTGTTCGGCGATGAGGTCGACAGTGGAATACGTGGTGCTGACCGGCGCGGCGATCGCCGAACCGACGAGCGTCAAGCCCGCGAGCAACACCGCTGCCC
>VYEH01000450.1:0-6757 GCA_009843005.1 Pseudomonadota bacterium
GGATGGGGATGGCGCCCGGGCCAGGCGCGGACGAGTGACGGCACGGCCGGTCGGGTCGCCTACAGCGCTATAGGTTCCCTTGCGCTAGCGTAACCTTTTTCGACGTGTCGAGGATCGGAGGTGGATTTCATCATGAACGCGCCAGGGACAATGCTTTTTTTCAGCCTGCTCGTGGCCTGCCTTTCGTCGCATGCCCATCACTCCCGGGCGAATTTCCAGTTGGACAATCTCGTGGAAATGCGCGGTACAGTCACGGAGTTCAACTGGGCCAACCCCCACATTTACTGGCGGATGCAGCTTGAGAATGGTGAGAACTGGCTGATTGAAGGTCATTCCATTCCGGGCGTGAACCGCCTCGGCTGGACGCGCGACACCATCCAGGTGGGAGACGAACTGCTGATCGCGGCTTTCCCGGACCACAGTACGGGCCGCAAGTTCGCCTTGGTCGAGTACCTGGTGATCGCCGACGGTACACCGCTGGCGGGATTCACCCCCAATGCTATTCCCGCCGAGTTGCGTGCGGACAGCGGGGCCGGTTCTGCTCCCGGGGTCGAACGCGAACGCAATGCGGGCCCGGTCGAGCCGTCACTGGATTTCTCCGGCAATTGGCGCGCCGATCTGCGCGGCGTCAACTTGCGCACCGGTGCGTTCTTCGACCCACAGGAGAATCTGCCGCTGACGGAGGCGGGCGAGGCCATAATAGCGGCATATGACGAGGCGGAAAATCCCTCTTACCAATGCATACAAGGCGGCCTGCCGATTGGCGGTGGCCCGTACGGCATCAGAATCGACCGCCATGATGATCGCCTTGCCATTCGCGGCGAGCACAGCAACATAGATCGGGACAATGTGATCTGGCTTGTTGAGTCCGCGGTACCGACGGATCAGCCGCCGAGCAGGGACGGGCTGGCAGTCGGCCGGGCCGAGGGCGACCGCGCCATCGTATTCGAGGTGAAGAACTATGCTGCCGCGAAATGGGGACTAGGGCGCGGCCTGGACTCCAGCGATCAGAAACATGTAAGCGGTCGCCTGGAGTTGCAGATTGACGGACTCGCCATCGATTACACCTATTTGATCACAGACCCGGTCTATCTGACCGAGCCCATTACGCGTGGCGGTGTCCTGCGCAAGGAACCGGATCGTGAATTCGTGAACGAGCCGTGCGATCCGGAGATCGGTTCATTGCATCTCACGCCGGAATAGAAGAGTCCAGATGTGCAATTCAACCCGTTTGGGGGCTACAAGATGAAGCCTTCGTTTTCTGTCGTGATCATTACGGCTGTCATTTGCCTGTTCGCCCCGGCATCTGACGGCCTTGCCCAGAATGTGCTTGACCCGCAGTATCGGGTCGATCCCTTTTGGCCGAAGGTGCCGTATCCGAATGGCTGGCTCCAGCAGGGTGTGCCCCCCATGACCGTGGACGATCGCGACCACGTTTGGGTCATCAGCCGCTCGGCCGATCTTCACGCGCACGAGTCAATGGCGACTTTCGATCCGCCCCGTGGCGATTGCTGTATCGCCGCTCCCGATATTCTCGAATTCGATCCCGAGGGCAACATCGTCAATGCTTGGGGCGGGCCGGATCATCACCCACTGTGGCCGGCACGTCCGCAGACCGTCATCGTCGACAGCGAATTCAATGTCTGGGTATCGTCGCTCGGACAAGGCGCGGGTCTGATGAAGTTCACGCGCGAGGGCGAGTTCCTCTGGGATTTTCCGATTCGAGGCCCGGCGCCCGCGCCCGGGGAGCAACGCCTGCCGCGCAACTTCCAGGACAACCAGGCGACGGATGTGCTGCGCAACGGCGTTTTCAACTTCGCGCTGGACGAGGAGGACCGCGAGGTCTATATACTCGACAACGGCAAGCGCGTAGTCGTGTACGACATGGATACTGGCGAGTTCATGCGCGGCTGGGGTGGGCGCGGCAAGCCGCTGAGCGAGATCAGCAACGATCCGGAACCCGGCTATGCCTGGGATGGCGGACCGCCTCCGGATACGGATGGCTTCATGCCCGCGGTCCACTGCGTCATGATCTCCAACGACGGCCTCGTCTATGTCTGCGAGCGCGGCATGAATCGCATCCAGGTCTTCACGAAGCAGGGCGAGTACGTATTCGAATTCCTCGTCGCACCGAATACCCCGGCGCGGCCGAATCCCGACGGCACGGGCTGCGGCGGGCCGTTCAGCAATACCGAACCGATGTGCGGCACCACGTACAATCTCGCGTTCTCACATGACGAGAACCAACAGTACGTGTTCGTGGCCGACGGCACCAATCATCGCGTGTGGATACACGATCGGTTCACCGGCGAGGAGGTCGGCCAATTCGGCAGTCCGGGCCGCAATGCCGGGCAGCTCTACTGGATCGACGGCATCGCCACCGATTCCCGGGGCAATGTCTACACCGGCGAGGTTTCGACCGGAAAACGCGTGCAGAAGTTCGTTCTGCAGTAAGCATGCGGCAGGAGGGGATATGCGTTCTTTACAAGTACTCTTGTTTCTGACGGCCTCATCGGAGGTCCTCTGCGCGAGTGCGCATCACGCTGCAACTGGGCGTTACGATCCCGCCCTGGAAGGCCTGGTCGAAGGCGAGATCACCGACATATTCTGGCGGAATCCACACGTGCGGCTGCTCCTGGACAGCACCGGAGAAGACGGGCAGGAGGAGGAGTGGGAGATTGAGTTCGGTTCGGTAAATACGGTCGAACGCCTCGGTGTCACCCGAGACTTGGTGTCCGTGGGCGACCGCGTCGGCGTTTACGGACGCAAGGGGCGCAATGGGCTGACGGCCATGTTCGCAACCAGCATCACCCTGCCGGACGGGCAGGAAGTTGTCCTTCAGGTGCCGCCTCGCGCGCGCTACGGAATTACCGAAAGCGCGCAGCTTGAGGCCGACAATGCCGATGCCTCGTTGCGCGCGGACATCTTCCGGGTCTGGGTACCCCTGACCTATGCGAATCCCCTGGCCCGCCTGGGTGAAGAGGGCTATCAGCTGACAGAGGCGGGGCGAGCGACCCAGGCTCTGTGGGATCCCGAGGAAGATCCGGCGCTGCGGTGCATTCCTCCCGGGATGCCGACGGTGATGGCCAATCCGTATCCCGTTTCATTCGAAGATCGGGGCGATTCGATCGTCATGCGGCTGGAAGAATGGGACGGAGAGCGCATCATCTACCTGGACGGCGAGGGCGAACCTTCGCAGCCGCGCATGGGCCGCTCGACCGGCCGCTGGGAGGGCAATACCCTCGTGGTGCAAACCCGGGATATTGATTGGCGATACGTCGACGACGTCGGTACGCCGCAGAGCGAGGAGGTGGTCATCAACGAGCGTTTCACCCTGAGTGAAGACGGCACGGACCTGTCCTGGATTGCGGAGTTGATCGACGCGGTGAATTTCACCGAGCCCGTGCCCCTGGAAGTCCAATGGACCTGGTTACCCGGCCGGGAGGTCAAACCGTTCAACTGCGAGCTTCCCGCCGACAGGCAGTAGCGGTGAAGGTGGCGCGTCCGATCATCCGGCGGCCGAGCCGACCAGATGGCGCTTCTGCCCGCCGTTCACGGGACTGATGACTGCGTGCAGGAGCGGTGCATGAATTCGGGAGCGTCATGCTACGGTTTCGCGGTGGCGGCGTTGCTGCTGGGATGGGGCGGATGGACCGGCGCTGCGCCCAATGTCTTGCTGATCATTGCCGACGACTACGGCTTCGATAAATCGTCGCTCTATATGTCCGGCGAGCACGTGCCGCCCACGCCAGTAATCGAGTCGTTGGCCCGTGAGGGCGTGACCTACGACACCGTGTGGTCTTCACCCAGTTGCTCACCGACCCGGGCCAACATGATCACGGGACAGTTCGGATCCCGCAACGGGGTGCCCGGAGTCATCGTGCCGCCCCTGGAAGGACTCGTCCATCGCCTGGATTACCCGCACTATCTGCCCATGGAACTGGACAAGCTCGGATACGACACCGGCATGGTGGGCAAGTGGCACCTGACCCGCACGGGAGACGCTCCTGTTCTGGCCGGGTACGATTTCTTTGCGGGCAGGCCGCGCAGCTTCGGCGCCGGCGCCGGCGCGCCGGAGGACTCGATCGCAGCCTACTGGGGCGGCAACCTGGAGACCTGGCGTTGCGCCCTGGGCTGCGAGCCGGTGACGTTCCCGGAGAGTCCCCGTCCGGCACCCGTACCGGATCGGCTTCACCCCAATTACATGCCCACCTGGGATGTGGATCAGGCGCTGGGCTGGATCTCGGAGCGGGCGGACTCGCCCTGGTTCCTGTGGCTTGCGTTCCAGACGCCTCACGCGCCACTGCAGTTGCCCCCGGAACACCTGGTCGATTCGCGCCTCAGGGAGCGCATCGAAGGCCACTTCGGTAATTACGAGGCCGGACTCTGGGTTCAGGAACGGGAGGACCCGGTGGGTGGACGGCTCGTGTACAGCGCCATGGTATCGGCCATGGATACCGAAATCGGGCGGTTGCTGGAGGCGGTAGATCTCGAAGAGACGGTGGTGATCTTCCTGGGCGACAACGGCACGGTCGCATCGCTCTCCGACCCCGCTGTCGTGCCCGGCCGCCGCGGCAAGGGAAGCCTCTACCAGGGCGGCATCCACGTACCCATGGTGATCGCGGGCCCGGATATCGAGGATCGGGGCCGCCGTTCCAGCGAACTCGTGCACACCAGCGACATTTATTCGACCGTGCTCGATCTCGCGGGGGCGGATATGGGACCGGATGGCGTACCGGCATCCATTCCGCCGGATATCGTGATCCACGGGCGAACGGTGGCGCCCACGCTGAGGGGAGAGCTCGTCCCGGGACGCCAATACCTGCTCACGGAGGGCGGCGCCTTCGCGGGCAATCCCGCGTGGGACGAGCAGCCGGCCTTTGGCGGCAGGGAGTCCACGGCGATCCGCAACGACCGCTACAAACTGATTCAGGCCACGGTCCCGGACGAGAACAGCGGCTTCACCTGCATCGACGGGCCGCAACCGACTGTGGACGATCCGTTGCCGTGCGCACGGGACGAACGGGTCAAGTCCTACGAGCTATACGATCTCCTGAACGATCCTCGCGAGTCGAATGATCTCCTCGCAAACGGGACAGTCGCGCTGGAGCCGGATGTGCGTGCGGTCTTCGAAGAGCTTCGCGGCGCCGTCGCGCGCGTCCGTGCCGGCTTGAGGTAACGCGGTATCCTTATGCGGCCAATCAAATCATTTCCACGCAGGGATCAGGGAGGAAGTACCTTGTTTTTAACCAGTACCAGGCTCGCACGATGGCTGGCCACGCTGATCGGGTTGCTCGCGCTGCCCGGTATCGCCGGCGCACACCATTCCACTACAGCGATCTTCGACCCACGCCGGACGGCAGAAGTCGAAGGCACCATTACGGATGTTTTCCTGAGAAACCCGCACATCGGCATGACCCTGCTCGTGGAGAGCGAATCAGGCGGGGAAGAAGAGTGGCAGATCGAGGGAGGCACGTACAACGAACTCGTGCGCATGAACTTCGATGAGTCGACGATCGCCGTCGGGAGGAGGGTCCGCGTGATCGGAATGGCCTCGCGGCGAGGCGCGAACGAGATATACCTCAGGCAAGTGATGTCACCGGACGGCGAGGTCATCATGCGAGCCGGTCTGGATACCCTCTCCGGCAACACGGAGCCGGACCCCGCGGCGGAGGTTGCCGCGCGGGGCATCTTCCGGGTGTGGGTGAATGGCGGCCGGATCCATGGACTCCGAGATCCCCTGTCGCCGACCCCGGCCGCCGAGCAGGCCAGGGCGTCCTGGGATCCACTGACGGACGACCCGAGCCTGCGTTGCCAGGCACCGGGGATGCCCAACGCCAATCTGAACCCCTATCCGATCGAATTCGTGGACGAGGGCGACCGGATCGTCCTGCGAATCGAGGAGTGGGACGCCGTGCGCACGATTCACCTGAACGGCGTTGTTCCCGACGACGTGGAGCCAACGCCGCTGGGTTACTCTGTCGGGCGTTGGGAAGACAAGACCTTGGTCATCGAGACCAGTCACGTGGACTATCCGCTGCTGGACGATTCAGGTACGCCCATGAGCAGCGACGTTCGCATCGTCGAGCGATATACACTGAACGAAGACGATACCCGGATGGATTACGAAGTCGTTGCCACGGACCCGCAATACCTTGAAGAACCCGCCGTCTGGGATGCCGTATGGGCCTGGGAGTCGGGCGTTCAGATCCGGCCGTTTGAGTGTACGGTGCGCTGATCCGGTGAATTTCGCCGCAAGGCCGGGCTCGGCTTTGCGTGGCAGTTTATGTTGGAGAGAAATGATGAGAACAACTGCGAAAATGATTTTTCTTGCTGCCTTGTGCGGGTCGCCATGGCACACCGCCTTCGCCCAGGGCATGGGCGGAGCCGGCGCGGACACGATTGTCCAACTCACCGAAAACGTGTATCGGCGCGGCCCGACGTCCAATACCTTCCTGGTCACCGACGAAGGCATCATCATGGTGGACGCCACCTGTTCCGGCAGCGGGATGGAGTGGCTCAAGGATGAACTGGACCGGCGCTTCGGCGTTCCTGTGAAATACGTGATTCTCAGCCACGATCACGAGATGCACATCTGCGGCCTGCAGGTCTTCGACGACACCGCAGTCACCATCGGGCATCGCAACATCCGCGAGCACCTCATCCGGGAGAACCGCAATACGTCCATTCCCGACGTGGTGTTCGAGGACGAGATGGAGATCTTTCTGGGCGGACACCGCGCCGTGCTCTACTACTT
>VYEH01000450.1:6767-13201 GCA_009843005.1 Pseudomonadota bacterium
GTCCACTTCCCGGAGGAGGGCGTGCTGGTAGCGACTGACATGGTCCGCTCGGGCAAGGCGCTGGGCCTGCCGGACTTCCGCGATTCCGATGTGGACGGCGTCATCGATGCGCTGTACGAGTTGTCGAAGCTGGATGACGTGGACATCGTCGTTCCCGGGCACGCGGGACTCGCCGACCAGCAGTCCTTCCTCTGGTTCCGCGAGGGGACCATGACGCTCAGGGAACGCGTCTACGACGAAATGCTCGCCGGCGCGACCGTCGAGGAGATCGTCGAGCGCGTCACCATGGAAGACTTCTCCGACTACGAGAACTACGGGCCCTGGCTGCGCGCCAACGTGATATCCATGTGGGACTACCTGTACCGCTACCGGGAGCCCAGCCCGGGTGCGCCCGGATCGCAGGGATACCAGCAAAACTGGCCGATCGGTTTTCCGATCGGAGCCGTGAACTTTGCCATCCAGGACGAGGCTGAGGACGAGGGCGAATGATGCCCGGAAACGGCATCGGAGCAAGCGGCTGACGCTGACGGGGCCGAAAAAATCAAGCCTGACGACGGGCCCGGCGTTTTTCAGGTCACAATGAAGATTGGTAATGGCGTCGACTGATCCCCGTTCGCTCAGCCTGCGACAGCTCAAGGCGGTATTGCTGGTCGGCGAGGTCGGCAGCGTAACCCGCGCAAGCTCGGCGCTTGCACGATCCCAGTCCGCTACCACCAAGGCGGTCACGCAAGTCGAAAGGAACCTGGGAGTTTCACTTTTCGATCGCACCGGATCCGGGATGCTGCCAACCGCTCACGGCAGGATACTGCTGCGGCGCCTTCGAAGTGTTGCCAGGGAATTCGAGCTGGCGCGTTCGGCTCACCGAAGCATGGCCGGAAACCCGGATCGGGACTCGAATCTGCCCCTGTTCCGCATGGACATCAGCAATAGTCGCTTGGACGCGCTTGTTGCCTTGTACGAGTGTCGGGACGCCAAACGGGCTGCTGACAGTCTCGGGGTCACCGCTCAGTCGATCTATCGCTCGCTTCACGAGCTTCAGGAGCAGCTGGGCATTGCGCTCTATCAAAGAACCACGGCCGGTATCCTGGAGGCGACGCCATTTTGCAGGACCCTGATGACGCACGTGAAACTGGCGTATGCAGAGATCGGGCACGCCATCGCCGAACTCGAAAGCATCGGCGGTGCGCCGCGCGGTCGCGTCAGGATCGGCACGTTGCCTCCGACCAAGACCATTATCCCGCAGGCAATAAACCGCGTCCTGTCCAACCACCCACAAATACAACTGAGCGTTCGGGACGGAGACTTTCCCGGTCTGGAATCCGCTCTTCGTTCCGGCGACCTCGATATGGTCGTCGGTACGCGTCATGTGCAATCCGACTATCCGGATGTGATGTTTCTTCCGCTGATGGATGCGCCGTTCTTCGTCTTTGCGCGCGAGGGGCATCCCCTGGCGGACGTGGAGACCGTGACACCGGCGCAGTTGTCGAAGTGCCAGTGGATTACGCCGCCCGCCCACACGCCGCAACGCAAGTGGTTGGATAGTTTCCTCGATGGGGAAGGGCAGACACTGCCGGCCGACAGCATCGATTGCACCACCTTCGAAGTCATATCGGCGGTGGTCGCCAGCAGTGACCGTCTTGGGCTGGCGCCGCTCCTGGATCTTGAGCGATCCGACCAGAGAACGCCGGTCGTGCTGTTGCCGGTCCCGGAGTTGATCGATCCGGATCCTGAGACGGTTCCGAGCACGCTTCACGTGATGATTCGCGCACACACAACACTGTCTCCCGCCGCAAAGGCGTTTTATCGCTCGTTGACGAGAGTCGCGCGCGAGATTGAAGCGAGGTTGACCCGCGGGGTGTCGCTCGCACGCTTCAGCCCGGCTAGAATCCTGTCAATGGACCGGCGTTAGTGCTCGTGGTTGTCATGGACGGGGAACCGTGCGCTACCGGGAGTCCGTAACGGAACAGTTGCAATGGAGCGATCCCCATGTCCAGACGACAATTTCTCAAAAACTCGGCGGCCCTCGGAGCCAGCGCTGCGGCAGCGGGACTGATGGCGCCGGCGTCACGAGCGCAGCGGGCCGGTCGGGCCAACGGGCCGTTCCGCATCATCATGGCCGGGTACGGTCCGTCCACGACCAGCTTCAGCCTGGCGCTGAAGCGCATGGGTGACCGGCTTGAGGCACGGTTCGGGGATGAGGTAGAAGTTCGCTACGTCTACAACATTCTCGACCTGGGTTACCGAGGCCTGGATATCCTGTGGCTGGTGGAGGAGGGAATCCTTACCCTCGGCTACCAGTCAAGCAGCTATCTGACCGATCGCGTGCCGGAACTGGGCCTTGTGGACCTGCCCTTCCTGTTCCGGGACAACCAGAGCGCCCGTGCCGCCATGGACGGGGAACTGGGGCGCGTGCTGACAGCAGCCATCGAGTCCCGGACCGACTATCGTATTCTCGGCTACTTCGAGAACGGCTTGCGCCACATGTCCAACCGGGTGCGTCCGATCCGTTCCCCGGCGGATCTCGAGGGCCTGCTCATGCGAGTCCTGCCCAGCCAGGTGCACGCTCGTACATTCGAACTGCTCGGCGCTGACCCGCAGATCATGGATCTGTCCGAAGCCATCGAGCAGATCGTTGGCGGCACTCTCGACGCACAGGAGAACCCCTTCGCCAATACCGTGACTTACGGCGTCCACAACTTTCATCGGTTTCATACCGCCAGTAATCATTTCTACATCTCCCGTCCGATCTTCGTTCACCGGCCCACGTTCGATTCATGGCCGGAAGAGTTGCAGACGTAACTGCGCGGCGCCGTGACAGACGCCGTGGCCTTCCAGCGAGTCCTGAAGGACGGCGAAGAGACCGACGCCGCGGCAGCGATCAGGGAAGCCGGCGGGGAGATCCTCGAGCTCACCCCCGAAGAGATTGACACCTTCGTCGCCGCCATCCAGCCGATCTACGCCGAGGCTCGGACTCAGTATGATCCGGAATTGCTGGAGTTGGTGGGGCTGTAGGCCGTCTTCTTATCAGCTAGAAACGGTCAATTCTCCGCCAGTTGCGCGTGGGCGACCGGCGTTGGCGCCAGCCATGGTAGGGGTGACGGCGTAGCAGGTTGCGGTCCTTGAACAGGGGAATGAGCACGGCCCCGGCCAGGAATCCGCCCACGTGCGCCCAGAACGCCACGCCGCCCCCCTGTGCGCCGAGTGTGGCGAAACCGCTCAGCACCTGAATGAGCAGCCAGTATCCGAGCATCAGGACCGCCGGAACGGCGATGGTCGTTATGAAGAAACCCAGGAAGATCAGCATGTGCACGTGCACCCGGGGATAGAGCAGGATATAGGCGCCCATCACGCCGCCGATGGCCCCCGATGCCCCAACCATGGGAACGGCGGAATCGGGCTGTGAAACTATTTGGGCCGTTGCAGCAGCCAGACCGCAGAGAATATAAAACACGGCGAATCGGCCGTGCCCCATGGAGTCCTCCACGTTATTGCCGAAGATCCACAGGAACCACATGTTGCCGATGAGATGGAACCAGCCGCCGTGGAGAAACATTGACGTCAGCGTGGTATGCCAGACGAAGGAATCGCCCAGCGTGCAGACACTGGTGGGTCCAACCTGGAATCGGGTGCCGGCCGGGACCGTCTGCAAGAGTTCGCCCGGGATCAGGCCAAGCCGGCAGATGGAGCCGGCCAGTGCGGGATCGGACCCCAGACCCTGCACGAAAACCCACGCCAGGGCATTGAGCCCGATGATCGTATAGGTCGTATACGGCGTCAGAATCTGCGGATTGTCGTCTCGTATCGGGAACAAGATTCAGAATCCCGGCCAAAGGAGGTGGACCGGATCGCCAGTGCGATGCATGGGCCCGCTCTGCCGGCCTCGTTCATTCATCCAGGGCCACTCCGACATCCCCGGCGTAGCGGTACCACGCGGCGGTCAATTCCCGGGTCAGCTCGGGCTGCTGCACCGAAAGATCGTGGCGCTCGAACGGGTCGTTTTCCAGGTCGAACAACTCCCAGCGCGTTTCCACCTCCTCAACGGGGATCCACAGCAGCTTCCAGGGCCAGCGGACCAGGGCGCGCTCGCCGTGAAGCTCCCAACCGATGGCTTCGTCGGGTCCGTGCACGGGCAAACCGCCACCCTGCAGGTGGTCCAGAAAGGACTTGCCGCGAATGGGCAGAACCGGCCGATGGTTGTATTCACCTGCCGGGGGCTCAACGCCCGTCAGTTGCAGCAGCGTCGGCATGACGTCCTGCATGGTGAGGTATTCCCTGGAGATACCCCCGGTGTTCGAGAGAGTGGCATGGGCGGCAAATGCAGCCGCCAGTACACCGCCTTCGGCCATGGACCCCTTTGTGTCCCGATACGGCGCGGTAGCCGCCTCCGCCCAACCTGGGCCGTATTCAATGAACGAATCGCGATGGCCCATATTGGCCAGGCTGTTGTCGTAACCATCGGCAAAGCCGGCAGGCGCGTTGTTCGAGGCGCCGTTATCCGACATGAACAGGATGAAGGTGTTGTCGAATTCACCGGTATCACGCAGGAACCCGACCAGGCGGCCCACGTGAAAGTCCATGTTGGCGACCATGGCCGCGTAGATTTCCATGCGGCGTGCATGTTCGGTGCGGGCGGTTTCGTCCAGCTCTGACCAGGGTATCGAGCGCCGCTGGAAATCCGCCATGTCGGCGTGTGGTGAAAGAATCCCCAGTTCGCGAGCGCGCTCCACACGGCGGTCCCGTAGCACGTCGTAACCGTCGTCGTAAAGGCCTGCGAACCGGTCCAGCCAGTCTTCCGGAACCTGCAGCGGCCAGTGGGGCGCGGTCAGCGCCAGGTAGGCAAAGAACGGCCGGCCGTCGTCCCGGTTCTCATCGATGTACTCGATGATTTTGTCGGTGTACGCCACGGTGGAGAAGTAATCCTCAGGCAAGGTGGTGACCACATCCCAGTTATCCCGATAGACAAGCGGGTCCGCCCGGCTGATGCCGCCGTGGGCGCCGCCGTCGGCCGGTCTCAGGTGCAGCGCGGTGCCGGTGGTCTGCACGAAAGAGGATTCGAAGCCGCGACCCGCCGGATTGGTCTCATCGACCAGGGCCCGGCCCAGGTCCCACTTCCCCGCCATGTAGGTGTGATAGCCGGCATCGCGCAAGACCTCTGGCAAGGCCGCCACCCGGTGGCTCAGGTAGCCTTCGTAGCCCGGAAGCCCATAACCGGTCGCAGTCTGGACAGGTTCGGTGCCGTTGTCGAAGAAACGCTTGATATTCATCGACCCGATTCCGGCCTCATGATTGTCCATACCGGACAGGAGCATCGCTCGTGCCGGTGCACAGGCGGGCGCCGCGTGAAAATTTGTCAGGCGCACGCCACTGTAGGCCAATTCGTCCAGGTTCGGCGTGGGTATTTCGCTGCCGAACGAGCCCAGGTCGGTATAGCCCATATCGTCAGTGACGATCAGCAGGATGTTGGGACGCTGGTCTGCGGCAGGGGCCGCTTCCCCGGTCTGCGTGTCGGGGCCGCCCATGTCGCAACCCGCAATGCCGATTGCGACAACGACAGTGGAAAACCTGATTCCGACGGATGATTTCATGGCTCGACAAGTCTCCCGGGCCGACTGGAAGGATCAAGTCCGGCTACGCTAACACCGATTGAGGTCTCGTGCACAAACGATCTTGCGTTGTGCTGGCCGTCGGCTTAGTGTTTGACGCATCACTGGAATGAGGATCGGCTCATGAGCGTACGTCTGGCCATTACGACTTTCGTTTTTTCCTGCTCGCTTCTGGTTTTCGGTTCCGCGGCGGCACAGAACATCGTGCTGATCCTGTCCGACGACCAGGGTTGGACCGGTTCGTCGGTACAGATGGACAGCCGCGTTCCCGCATCCGTCAGCGACCTGTACCTGACACCGAACCTTGAGCGGCTGGCCGCCGAGGGCATGCGCTTCTCCAACGCCTACGCGCCGGCTCCGAACTGCTCTCCGACCCGCATGAGCATTCAGACCGGCAAAACGGCCGCGCGTCTGGGTGCCACCGATATCATCGACGTCGTCCCAAATGACCAGGGCGCGGCGGGACTTCCCGGCTTCTTCGCCAACTTTTACGTGAACAAGCCTCTGCTCGTGCCATTACCCATCAGCGATATCCCGGACGAGGAGGTCACCATCGCCGAGTTCCTCAAGCAACACGACCCCGATTTTGCGACCGGACACTTCGGCAAGTGGCACATGGGCGGGGGCTCGCCGGACCGTCATGGGTACGATGCGCACCACGGCATCACCACCAACTCACCGGGCATGATGGGCATGCCGGACCCGAAGCGCACGGCGGAAGTCACCGACGACGGGCTGGCATTCATCGAGGAGCAGGCCGCGGCCCAACGGCCGTTCCTGGCGCAGTTTTCGTATTACGCCGTGCATACGCCCGTGCTGGCGATGCCGGAG
>VYEH01000312.1:0-3021 GCA_009843005.1 Pseudomonadota bacterium
TGGATGGCCAGGAGCGCCGCGCGCCGATCTGAGCCCGCCAGGGATGGCGGGCGAAATTAAGCTTGAACGGGTTGTACGCACAAACACCCGTTCAAGACGGAGCGAGCACGGCGCCGACCATTCGCATGAGGGTCGGTCCGAGGTCGTCGGCATTGGCAAGTGAGGCCGAGCGACGGTAGAGTCGCGAAACATCGTGGCAAATCCCTATGCCCATCAACTCCACGGCGGAACGCGTTTCTATCTCACTAATGACCGCACGCAGGTGGTCGCTGAGGTACTGCTCACGATTGTCCGTAAGCGTCGATTCGTCGGACGGCTCGCCGTCGCAGATGACCACGAGAATCCGCCGTTGCTCCGAACGCGCGGCCAGACGGCGATGCGCCCAAAGCAGAGCCTCACCGTCGACGTTTTCTTTCAGGAGTCCGCGTTGCAGCACGAGCCCGAGGGCCCGGCGTGCGCGCCGGTACGGCGCCGCGGCGGACTTGAATACAATGTGCCGGAGGTCGGTCAGGCGTCCGGGATTGCCCGGACTGCCGGCGCTTTCCCAGCGCTCGCGCGAGCGACCGCCCTTCCAGGCCCGGGTCGTGTAGCCCAGAATCTCCGTGGTGATACCGATGCGATCGAGGGCAAAACAGAGCTGATCCGCGCACAGCGCAGCCAGGACGATGCGTTTTCCCCGCATGGAGTTGGATACGTCGAGCAGTAGCGTCACGGCAGTATCCATACGCCGGGCATCCTGGCGCTGTCGATAGACCAGGGGCCTCGCTGGACTCGCAAGCGCGCGCGCCAAGCGTCCCGAATCCAGCAGACCTTCGTCGTGGCCGCCTTCCCAGGGTCCGCGGAGGCGTGCCGACAGCCGACGTTCCAGCCATCGCGACGAACGTATCAGCTGTGGCCTGTCGATCCGGTCGGATTCATCCAGCTTGCCGCGCAACGCCGTCAGCTCGCTGACGGAACACAGCCGCTCGGCCGCTACGATTTCGTCGAATTCCCTGCAATAGATGCGATAGGGCGGTTGCATCGTAGGCCGTGCACCGGTCGCTGCTGCAGACGCTGTTTCCGGAACAGTTTCATCGTCGGGGGGAGACTCGGGCAGCTCGTTCTCGTCAGCACCGTCGCGGGTTTCCTCCAACCGGGACGTTTCCGGCGTCCCTGGACGCACCGCGCGCGTGCGGAGTGTTCGTTGCCGCCCATCGATCTCACGGATCAGATGCAGGACGCACTCCGCGAATCGCGCCTGATCCGGCAGTGCTTCGCAGAGCGCGGGTCGCGCTTCTGCAAGACCGGGGCCGAGCAGGCTGCGCCACGACTCGACCATATCGCACGCTGACATCGGTGGAGCGGCGGCCGTGAGCGTCTCACGCAAAAGATACTCGAAAGCGTCCGGCAGCGTTGCGGGGTCTTGCCCCAGCGCTTGCGGATAGTTCATCTCCTCGGCGTGCCGTTCGTGAGCCGCGACGATGTTTCGAGCGGCGCCGAGAAGATACCGAGTCCCGTATGCTTCGACGCGGGCGCGTTCCGCAGCATCGAACAGCGCGCGCGCCAGGATCGATGACGGCGCATGCGCCGCGTGGATTGCCGTGTCGTGATGGCCCTGCCAAAGTGCGCGGGCGTCGGCTTCGCCCCGCGCTGCAGAGATCGTTGCCGTTGGCGATGGCACGACACTGACGCGCAGATCCGACACGTTTTGCGCCACCGGGTCGGCAGGATCGGTGCGTGAGCTGGCCATGGGTTCGGACGTCGATGCCAGCGCCATCGCTCGCATGGTCGCTTCGGTAACGTGTTCGAAGTCCGTGCCGTCTCCCCGATTCTCGATACCCAATACCATGGCCAGTGAATGCGGGGCTCAACAGAGATCGCCGGGAGACGGCAAATCCTCGCCAAGGCACCGCTGAAAGTACTCGGCAACGATCGGGCGCTCCAATTCCTCGCATCGGTTCAGAAAGCTGAGCTGAAAAGCCAATGCCATCGAGCCGAGAATCGTGGCGTTCCGGGCGCAGTTGACGACCGTGCGAGGCGACATGACGGCCGAGATGTCTCCCGAGGCGAAACCGGCTCGCGTGAGTTGCGCAAGCGCCACGAGTGCATTGAGCGTGTCGAGGCCGGCCGGGGTGTCGTACTCCGGGCATGTGGCAAGCGCGATCTGAAGCTCCTGGTCGTGGGGGAGGTAGTCGAGGTTGGCGATGATGTTCCAGCGGTCCATCTGGGCCTGATTGAGTGCGTGGGTGCCGTGATACAGGCCGGTCGTGTCACCCCAGCCGGCAGTGTTCGCTGTCGCGAAGAGCCGGAACGCCGGATGGGCTCGAACGATTCGATTCTGGTCCAGCAGCGTGAGGCGGGAATCCTCCTCCAGTACCCTCTGGATGACGAACATCGTTTCCGGGCGGCCGGCATCGTACTCATCGAAAACCAGCGCGCAGGGGCGTTGCAGCGCCCAGGGCAGCAACCCTTCCTGAAACTCGGTGACCTGAACGCCGTCGCGAACAACGATCGCATCGCGTCCGATGAGATCGATTCGGCTGATGTGGCCGTCGAGGTTGATGCGAATGCAGGGCCAGTTGAGCCGTGCCGCGGTCTGCTCGATGTGCGTTGATTTCCCTGTCCCGTGATACCCCTGCACGAGTACACGGCGGTTGCAGGCGAATCCCGTGAGTATCGCAGTCGTGGTAGCGGGATCGAAACGGTAGGTCAGATCGACGTCGGGCACGTGCGCCGATCGCTCGGCAAAGGCGTACACGGCCATGGGCGCCTCGAACCCGAACACCGCCCTGGTATCCACTGGCACGCTCGGAGCTTCCTCCGACATGGGGGAGGCAGTCAGACCCTGACTATCGACTGACAATGAAAAGACCTTGTTCTGGATTGCATTTGACTTACGCCTCGAAGTTGCAGCGCAGTCTGCATTTCGGCATGATTCGCGTAACGTTATACCATTACCGTAATATAATTACATTAATCCGTTATTGTGCAGAAGTACGGCTACATGGCGAGCCTCGATTTTCCGCGAGTGCTGTACCGGAG
>VYEH01000312.1:3031-8049 GCA_009843005.1 Pseudomonadota bacterium
CGGATTGGCAGAGGCTACGGGTCTGGCTACGCAGGATTCCCAATGGCACCAGGCCCGCAGCGATTCGCCGGCGCGATTCGAGTTCAGAGCGCGCGCCCCTTTCCATCCGTTGAATTTCCTGTGTTTCCTTTGCCAGCGATGGCCAGGCGAGGTCCGCTGGCACGGTACCTTCTGGCTCGATAACGCACCGGAGTACCGCTTCGAGCTGGCCATTGTCGACGGCGCCAGCCGTTACCGGCCGGTCGGAACGTGGCGTGCGGTCAGCTCCGACGGTGGGCCGGTTCGGCCGGATGCAGGTGCGTCGTCGGATGAGCATACATGGGACCGGCGGTATGGCGATCGCTTCCAGTACCTTGCGGCTTACGGCGATCCCGTCGACGAGTCGCATCTGGACAGCCAACTACGAGCTTGCCTCGTCACGTCAGAACATCAATCTCCCGGCGTCTGTACGCCTGGCGACCTTGCCTCCAACCGGCTTTCGTAAAATAAAGGACCCTAGATGACATTCAGCTCCAACTACGAGGGATATCAGATCCCGACCGATTTTATTCAGGAACTGCATCACACGAACCCGCGGCGACTCTTCAGCCACGTGAATGCCGACTGGCAGTATCGAGTCGACCATGAACGGCTCAGACAGGAGCGCCTCGCCCGGGCGCGCGCAGAGATGGAAAACGACGATCTCGGTGCGCTGGTGGTATTTGCCGGCGCGAACGTGCGCTACTTGACGGGATCGTACCAGGGCAACTGGAAGTACAACATCAACATCCGGTACGTGGTGCTGCCGCGCAATGGCGAGCCCTGGCTGTTCGAGACGGCTGGTTCGGACCTGCGAAATGCAATGATCGATCTTCCGTGGCTGGAGGGGCGCATCCGCCCGGCGATGACCTGGCAGTGGGCAGAAGGTGCGGTTGGCGAAATGGCCGACAAGATGGTGGCATCGGTCATGGAAGTCTTGCGGGAACACGGACTCACCAAGGAAAAGATCGGTATAGACAATCTGGACTTTCCGGCCCTGCATGCGTTCGAGAAAGCCGGCCTGCATATCGTGAACGGCTGGCCTGCCATGTCCCGGGCGCGTGTCATCAAGACCCCCGACGAGATCGAGCAAATCAAGATGTCGGCCGCGATCGGCGATGCCGCCATGTGGCACATCAAGAACGAGTGGCTGAGGCCGGGTGTCACGGAGCGACAGATCGAATCGCAGGTGCACAAGTTCATGCTCGATCGCGGCTGTGAAATCATTTACGACATCATCGTGGCATCGGGTGGAAACACCAGTCCATATCGGCGATGGGCGACCGACAAGTTGATCCAGCAGGGAGACCTGCTGATCGTGGATATCAATGCCGTCGGTCCCGGCGGCTACTACGTGGACTTCGTGCGCACACTCAAGTGCGCGGCACGGATGACGCAACAGGAGATCGATCTGTATCGGGAGACCTACGATTCATTGTATGCCGGCATGGAGAATCTCCGGCCCGGAATGACCACGGCGGATGTGGTAGCCCAGTTTCCGACGTACGACGACGACAAGTACGGTACCGTCACTCTTCAGCAGTTTGCGCACTCCATCGGGATCACGCTGTACGAGGGGATGTGGATGAGCCGCGCGTACTCGTTGAAGTACCCGGCGGAGATCAAGGAGAACATGTATTTCGCTATCGAGACGTTTGCCGGCCATCCCGGTCTCCCTCAGACCTGCCGCCTGGAAGAGAACGTGCTCGTCACGAAAAACGGGCCGGTGATATTCACGAAGATGGAACACATGGAGGAAGCCGTCGGCAGCTATCGAGTGGGTGATTTCCATCATCCCAGTCTGCTCGGCTACCCTTCGCACAAGGAATCGAACGACTAGCCGAGCGGAGAGGTTTTCGCGCGTGGAGCGCAACCCGTTGGTGGTTCTCTCCGTCTTCGATGACGACGGGGGTACGGTTGAGCCCGCGACCCGGGACCGGGTCGTATCGACGTGGCGCAACGCGGTCGAATCGCGGATCGGGTCTATCGTGGTCGACACGAACGACGCGGAATTGAGGAAACGATTCGGCGGTTCCGACGCCTGTTTTCTGCACCCTGTGAGCGATCGCGACGAGATTCGCCACAACTACATGACAGTTTCGGGCGCCGAGCGTTTGGCCCGTCACGTGAACAAGTTCGACCGTTTCTACAACCACGATGTCGTGATCAATGTCTACGGTCATCTCGAGGTTTTCTCGGGAGATGTGATCCGCGCGTTGATGTGGCCACTTGCCGACTACACGATAGACTTCGCCGTGGCTGTGGAGGATTGGGACAATCCGTCGCGGGACGACGAGACAATAGGGGTAGCCGTCGAGTGGGCCGAACGCAGGCATGTTCATCATGTCGTCGGGTGTCAGGTCGGTCGACCGACCGAGTTCAGCTACGACCCGGATGCGCTTGGCGGCTCCCCCCGTCTTCGGCTGTTGCCTGTCTTTGCGTACAAGCGTGCATCTCTGGATCGCTTCCTGCGTTTCGGACCCAGCTTGCGCTAACTGGAGGAGACGCTCGAGCCGCTGCGCGCGTTCGATATGGGAATGCGGGGCGGGGCCGTGCGGCTCGTGGAACGCGCCGGGTAGGGGGTGCGGCCACCGATTCGGTGTTACAAAAAGCCCGATGAATCAGAAATCGATGCCGCGCACTGCCTTGATCCCTGCCTCGAACGGATGCTTCACCGCCCGCATCTCGCTGACAAGATCGGCGTATTCGCATAGGCTCGGCCTGGCGTCCCGCCCCGTGAGAATCACGCTGGTGCGGGCCGACCTTGCATCGAGTCCCTCTCTGACGACGTCTTCCGAAAGGTACCCGTACCGCAGGGCGATGTTGATCTCGTCCAGCACCACCAGGTCGTAGTTGCCGCTTTCAAGCATCGCGCGTCCCTTGTCGAATGCCGCCTGCGCAACGGCCGTATCGCGGTCGAGATCCTGGGTGTCCCAGGTGAACCCCTCACCCATGGTCCGCCAGTCGATCTGGTCTTCGAACCTCGAGAAGAACTGGCGTTCGCCGGTTTTCCACTTGCCCTTGATGAACTGCACCACGCCCACCCGTTGTCCCCATCCAAGCGCACGGACGATGACGCCGAAGGCCGAACTCGACTTGCCCTTGCCGTCTCCCGTGTACCCCAGCACCAGGCCGCGTTGCGCTTTCGCCGCTGCCGCCACCCGCTTGCGGTGGGCGGCCTGCTGGACCTTCATTTTCTCGGTGTGGGTTTGAGCGTCAGTCATGGTTCGATCTCCCGGCCGGGTCTTCGTTGGCATCCGGCAGCGCAATGATGCCACCAAAACCGATCGGAACCGTGAAATCCCACACCGGATCGCCATCCCTGGCGCTGGCGGCCTTGATCACGCCGGCATGGGTGACGATCGCGATGGGTTCGCATCGCGCCGACCAGTCCGCGAGAGCCGCGCCGACCCGACTTCTGAGCATGGCCACGCTTTCGCCCCCGTGGGGCCGCGCATGCAGGAAATTCTCCGCCCAGGCGTCGATTTCCCGTCTCGGCACCTCCGACCAGGGTCGTCCTTCCCAGGCGCCGAAGTCGATTTCCTTCAGCCGCTCGTCGATATCCAGTGGCAGGGTTGAAGCGCCGGCGATGAATTGCGCCAACGCCCGACAGCGCCTCAGTGGACTGGATACGATACGGCGCACCTTGGGAAGGGCGGACAGGACCGCCTCGGCTTCATCGGCAAAGGTATCGGCCACGCCCAGATCCATTTGGCCGTAACAAAGACCCTCGGCGACATCGGGCCGCGTGTGGCGAACCAGAATCAAGCCCATGCCGCCAGTCCCAGGTAGAGCCCGATTTCGCTGGCCTGCTGGACGGCGCCCAGCGTGTCGCCGGTGTAGCCCCCCAGCCTGGGCTCGAAGTAGAGACGCATTAAAACATGCCCCGCAACGAGTCCGGCCAGGGCGAGTATCGCGGCAAGAGGCGACAGATACGCTGCCAGGCTGGCCACCAGCGCCGCACCCGTCAGCAGTACCACCGACACACCCACGACCCCAAGGCGCTTCGAAACCTCCGTGGCGACGCCGGTCTCGGGGACGTAGCTGCCGGTCTGCATCACCGCCACGCTGGAAAAACGGGAGAGGCCATGTCCGGCCACCAGAGCGACGCCGACGGTTGAAGGCGCCAGACTGGACAGCGCGGCAACCCTGATACCCAACGCCATGAGCAGCGCGACCGTGCCGTAGGTGCCGAGGCGGCTGTCGCGCATGATCTCTAGAGCGCGGTCCCGATCATTGGCGGCGGCGCCGATGCCATCGAACGTGTCGGCCAACCCGTCCTCGTGAAAGGCGCCAGTGACGGCCAGTCCGGCCGCGACCGCCAGGAGTACGGCCAGCGGCCCGGAGAACCGGATTTCCGCAACATGAATACGCCGGCGCACAGGCCGCCGATCAGGGCGCCGACGAGGGGGTAGTAGCGTACCGCAGCCGCCTCCCGGCGGGGACTGTAGGTTGCCCCCGACGGGACAGGTAATCGGGTGAGAAACAGCACCGCGAGCGCCAGTGCCCGCAGTTCGTTTACCAGTGGATTGCTCACGTCCGCCCGCTTACACCGGCGGATTCGAAGCTCGCCATGTCGCGCAGTATCGCTGCGGACGCCTGCACGATCGGCCACGCCAGCAGGGCGCCGGTGCCTTCGCCGAGGCGCATGCCCAGGTCCAGCAGGGGGCCGGCTCCGAGCGCCTCCAGTACGGCCGAATGGCCGGGCTCGGCGGACCGGTGGGCGAATACCAGGTTCCCCATGACCTCGGGCGAAATGCGCACTGCGGCCAGAGCCGATACCGTGGCTATGAAGCCGTCCACCAGCACGAGCTTGCCCGCTCCGGCTGCGCCCAGCACGGCGCCGGCCAGCATCACCGACTCGAATCCACCGTATTCGCGCAGGGCGGTGTCCGGGCCGAGTTCGGCGCGCGTCCTCGCCGCTGCTGCCTCCAGCACGCGCCGTTTACGAGCCACGCCGGCGTCGTCGACCCCGGTGCCTCGGCCGACCAGTCCAGCGA
>VYEH01000312.1:8059-13061 GCA_009843005.1 Pseudomonadota bacterium
CGACCGGCAGGCCCAGCAGCTTGGCGGCGACCAGGCTGGCGGAGGACGTATTGCCGATGCCCATCTCTCCGAAGCATGTTGCTTCGTGGTCGCCCTCGCTTCCGATCTCATGGCCCGCGCGCAATGCGTCCTCGCACTGGGAGGTTGACATGGCCGGTCGCTCGAGGGAATTTCGTGTTCCGCCTGCGATGCGCCGCGAAACAAGGTCGGGATGTTCAACGGCCGGCCCAATCACGCCGGCATCGACCAAGGCGAATTCCACGCCCAGCGCGCGGGCGATCACGTTGGCCGCGGCGCCCCCCGCAAGAAAGTTCATCAGCATCTGCCGGGTGACTTCCTGAGGGTAGGCGGAGACGCCCGCCGCAGCGATGCCGTGGTCGCCGGCGAATACGGTCAGCCTGCAGCGACTGGCTCTGGGTGCAAGCGTTTGCTGGACGTGGGCTATTTGCGCCGCCAGGGTTTCCAGCCTGCCCAGGGCGCCGACCGGTTTGGTCTTGGAGTCGATAGCTTCGCGAACGGCGCGATCAAATTCGGCCGTCACGCCTGGTTCGTCCGTCCAGCGTCCTTCAGTTCGTGCGTTCGGCGACGTAATTCAGTCCGAACTGGCCGGACCCGGCCTCCGGGTTCATGCCCAGGTCCGTCGCCTCCGCCAGCGCGGTATCGACGTCCCACTCATCAACCATCACGCGCTTGATGAACCACATGGTCGCGGCGCGCCCGCCGCCTCCGCAGTGAATGAACGCGGGCGCCGTTTCGGGCTCGACGATGGTCTGCAGAAACCGGTCCGCCACCGCGGGATCATACTCCGGGCCGCCGAACGGCAGGTGCACGTACCTGATCCCGGCGGCCTCGGCGGCGACGGACTCTTCTTCCACATTGGCGGTTTCTTCCGTCGCCCGCTGCAGGTTGATGATGCTGCGGAAGCCCATGTCCGCGATCTGCGCCACCGAATCGGGCACGATGGCGCCGGCACAGGCCACGACGGACTCGATCTGGGCAAAGTTGCGGATGCCCTCCACATCTTCGCGCACGACCTGACCCTGGGCGCCGGTGATCGCGGCCTGAGCACCAAAGAGAACCAGAACGGAAAGCAATCTTTTCATCGGTCGATACCCCTTGCGAAGTTTTACCATCATAACCCCAGGTACAGTCCGTCGTCGTCCCGAACACCTACAGACCAGCAGGGTGTTG
Organism: Pseudomonadota bacterium; assembly: GCA_009843005.1. GTDB lineage: Bacteria > Pseudomonadota > Gammaproteobacteria > Steroidobacterales > Rariloculaceae > UBA6522. The sequence continues at coordinate 9,251 of VYEH01000312.1, forward strand.
TTGTGTCGATCAGCCACCTACCGGGATCGAGATTTGCAAGTCATCTCAATGGAGTACATTATAGGTATGTAGGTACCTTTTATTCTGGAGCATCGCCATGACCACTGTCACGATCACCAGCAGCGAATTCAATCGCGATTCGGGCCATGCCAAGCGGGAAGCGCAATCCGGGCCGGTCATCATCACCAACCGGGGCGCTCCCGCCCATGTATTATTGACTTGGGAGGCTTATCGACGCCTTGCGGGCCACGAAGGCAAGACTATCCTTGAGGCGCTTGCGTTGCCCGGCGTCGAAAATGTGGATTTCGACCCGCCTCGTCTGGATGACCCGCCGCAACCGGCGCTCCTGGACTGATGGCTTTTGTGCTGGACACGAATGTGGTCTCGGAGTTCCGCAAGGTCCAGGCGGGCAAGGGCGCCGCAGAAGTGGCCGAATGGGCAGCGAGCGTTGCGCGCTCCGATCTCTACCTCAGTGCCATCACCGTGATGGAGCTTGAGATGGGCGTGCGATTGATGGAACGTCGCGATGTGGCCCAGGGTGCGCTTCTGCGACGTTGGATCACCCGTGTCGTCTTGCCGGAATTCGTTGCGCGGATCCTGGCCTTTGACGCCGACGTGGCCGTGCGCGCTGCCGCGTTGCATGTTCCAGACCCGAAACCCTGGCGGGATGCCGCCATCGCGGCCACCGCCATGGTGCACGGAATGACCGTCGTCACGCGAAACTCGCGTGACTTCAAGCCTATGGGCGTAGCGGTGTTCGACCCTTGGGGAAGCTGAAGCCGGCAGTTCGTCTTCGGTATCGCCAGCGTAATTGCGTTGCCGGATTGGTTGCGTCTCGTGCATTGCAGTATGCATGCGCGTTGACGTATCGGTCTCCGCACGCGATTCAACGCGCACTCAACTCATTGTTCGCCCCATTGGCGATGGTTGTACTGGTCGGTGTGCAGGCGGGAGTACCGGCTGCGGCGCAGTTGCCGCCCGTACCGGTGCCGCCGGAAAACCCGATCACCGAATCCAAGCGCGTACTGGGCAAGATCCTCTTCTGGGACGAGCAACTCTCAAGCAACGACACCACCGCGTGCGGCACCTGCCACCGGCCTGCGTCCGGGGGAGCGGATCCCCGGTTTGGCCGCCACACCGGTGCCGACAAGGGCACCATCGACGACGTCTGGGGATCGCCCGGCGTGGTGTTCATGGACGAGTCAGGCGAGGTGCTGGAGCACCCGATATTTGGCTTCGAGCCCCAGGTGACCCGGCGCGTGGCGCCGTCGAACTTCGGCGCCCTGTGGGCCGGGGAAGTGTTCTGGGACGGTCGGGCGGGATCGAGATTCCTGGATCCTCAGAGCGGCAATGTGGCCATCGCTCAGGGCGGCGCGCTGGAAAACCAGGTTCTTGACTCTCTTTCAAATCCCGCGGAGATGACCTATCCCGGCCGTACCTGGGGCGACCTGACCGAAAAGTTGCGCCAGGTGCACCCGCTGGCGCTGGCTCGTGACTACCCGGCGGATGTTTCGGCAGCCCTGGCCGAGTTCACGGACTACCCGGCGCTGTTCCGGGCGGCCTTCGGCGACGACGGGATCACCGTCGTACGCATCGCCTTCGCCATTGCCACCTATCAGCGCACGCTCATTGCGGATCGGACGCCCTGGGATCGCTACATGGCCGGCGACGAGACGGCGCTGACCGAGCAAGTGGAGTTCGGATGGCGGGTCTTCCAGCGCCTGCGCTGCGTCAATTGCCACGAGCCGCCGCTGTTCACCAACAACGACTTCTTCAACATCGGGCTGCGGCTGAGCGCATTCGATACCGGCCGCCAGGGGGTGACGGACGACCCTGAGGATGCCGGCGAAGTGCGGGTACCCAGCCTGCGCAACGTGGGCTTGCGCACGCGCCTGATGCACACCGGCGAGTTCGGCCGATTGAGCGAGGCGATCACCTTCTACAACACAGCGATGGCGTTGCCCGGTGTGGATGAAGTACCCGGCCTGGGGACCTACGTGTTCGACCTCACCGGATTCGACAGCTACGACCTGGACGCTTTCCTGAGGACTGGGCTTCTGGATCCCAGGGTGGCCGAAGAAACCTTTCCGTTCGACCGGCCTACGCTGGGCAGTGAGCTGGAACGGTAGGTCCGGAGCGATTTGACGCGATCAGGCGACGCCAGTCGCGAGCGCTACGATAAGGAACGACAGTTATTCTTGCGGCGCCCTCGGCGAAGTACCGTCATAACTCCTCGAAACCACCGGAAATCTATTGACTTCGGAACCGTTCCTGAATGGGGCTTCGTTCGCGCACGATACCGCCGTCGGGGCGCACGGCTTCGACGAACCGCAGGTTGTAATCGCGATAGCCGAGGCGCCCGGTCAGTTGAATGTCCATGCCTTCGTGCAGCGAGACGAAGTCGAAACCCTGGCGCTGAAGGGAAATCCTGGCCAGCATTTCCAAGAGCCACTCCACGGTCCCGCCGGTATCGTTTTGCACCTTAAGGACAAAGGTGCAATGGGGATTCACCCACCTGAGCGACGTTATCGTGCCTTGAAGCGTGATTTCATCGTCCGTGAAGTTCAGCGCCACCGAATGGTGTGCCTGCAGTGCGGATGGCGCGCCGCCCAGGAGGGTCGCAATGAGAATGGCTCCATGTATCCGCACTGGCATCACTCTTCCTCGCCGGGATGGTCGGGAATACACCCGTATACCGTCATGCCGAAATCCGATCTGAAGTAGCGGTTACGGTGGTCAAGCGGGGCGGTCAGGATAATCGGGTCCACGTAGCGGATGTCCACCACGAGCCGGTCCTGCTCATCCCGGGTAATGCGCTCGATGCTTCGCAAGGCTTCGGATTGGGGGATGTATCGCAGCAACGTCGTGATGTAGCCCGGGGCGTAGCCCACGGTTTCGATGACCAGCGCGTCGTCTTCGTACCAGCCGATGGAATGGCCCATGGTCGGCATGGGATCGCCGTCGATATTGACCGTGCTGGGCTCGAACTCCAGCGGATGCCCTCTCTGGTCGAGCATGACGGTTCGCACCAGGTCGAACATCTCGTATCGAATGACCACGCGGTCTTCCATCTGGTCGATTTCCACGTTCGTATCGGGCTCGTCCCAGGCGCGCCCGAGACCGGAAGGGATGCACCAGTAACTCGGGTCGTCAGTTGAGGGATTGTAGGCATCGACGCGGCGCTGTCCCTCATCGGTGTACTGGGGATCGGCATATTGCCGGAACAACGACGGGTCGATACCCCAGATGCCCTCAAGGTCGGGTTGCGCCAGCGCCGCGCACCACGGGCACATCGTCGCGGCGAGCAGGAGGGCGGCAATGCGGAAATCTCTAGCGGTCATCAACATCGTGATCCGGACAGGTAGCCATTATATGCGCTGCAGGACTGACCGGCGGTTCCCCGGGCCGGACGCCTCGCTGGCCGATCGGCTGTCCTCGGCAAGCAGGTATGGCCCATGCCGCGGCACATCTGCCACGTGCGGCTAGGGCGACGCCGGCACGTTTTCATGGGTTCTCGCACTCGGCCTGGCCCCCTGACTGCCGGGTTCGCGAACGGCCAGGACGACCGGTATCGAGAAAGGTTCGTCCTGCCGCGTCGGCAACAGCGAAGTGACCCAGATGCGGCCGATTCCCCGGGCGACTGCTGAAAGCGTCCTCCTGTCCTGCTCGAACGCCGCCATGTCAACGAATCCCTCCGGACCCTCGATCTCGAGTCTCAGCGGCGCCCGTTCAACCAGTTCGCCGTCCGCGTCGAAGGCCCTGACGGTGAAATCGTCCAGCGCGAGGGACTCGCCCACCGCCAGGTCAACCA
>VYEH01000333.1:0-7535 GCA_009843005.1 Pseudomonadota bacterium
TCTCGGAGATGCTCGAAGACCCCGCCCGGGAAATCTACGACGTCGTGCGTTACTTCGGTGAGCGCGACAAGCTGTTCAATATCCACATGCGCAACATCCGGGGTCGCCGGGACAACTTTCAGGAGGTTTACATCGACGAGGGCGATGTCGACGTCTACCGTGTGTTGATGACACTGCGCGAAACCGGATATCCCTACATGGTGATGCCCGATCACGTGCCCGGCCATCCGGACGATCCCGGGCGGCGGCAGGGGTTCGCCCACGCCTTCGGTTATCTGCAAGGCGTCATGAACGCCGTCGGGCGAGCCTGAACGTGGTCGGCAAACACGCCACCATCTACGACGTCGCCCGGGAGGCCCAGGTCTCGTTCAAGACGGTCTCGCGGGCCCTGAACGGCGAGGAAAGCGTGCGCCCGGCGACGCGGCAGCGCGTCTTCGATGCAGCGAAGAAACTCAATTACACGCCGAACCGGGCAGCGCGCCGGCTGGCGGGAAACCGATCCTATACGGTGGCTCTGTTCTACGACGGAGACTTCAGCTCCTATATCGCCGGTTTGCAGCTTGGCATGATCGAGGCCTGCATGCCGCTGCACTACGAACTGATCCTGCATCCCTGCGATATCGACATCGAATCCCCTACCGAGGACCTGACCATGTTCGTCAGCCAGACGGATGTCGACGGCGTGGTGGTCACGCCGCCACTGTGCGACAACCAGGAACTGATCTCGGCGCTGGAGCGGCTGAACATCAAGCACGTGATGATCTCGCCGCAGGATCATGACCGGGGATTGCAAGTCTATTTCATGGAGTACCAGGCGGCATACGATCTCATGTCCTACCTGATCGGCCTGGGACATCGGCGCATCGGCTTCATCAAGGGGGACCCGGCACACAGTTCCAGCCGTTCCCGGTACGAAGCCTACAAGGATGCCTTGCGCGACGCCGGTCTGAGACTGGACGCGAGCATCGTCGCCAGGGGCAACTTCAATTTCCAGTCCGGCCTGCAGGGCGCCAGACGAATTCTCAATGCCCCGGAACCGCCCACTGCAATTTTCGCCAGCGACGACGACACGGCGGCCGGCGTGATGCATTACGCCCACGACGCCGGAATCGATATTCCGTCTGAACTCTCCGTGGCCGGTTTCGACGACGTACCGATCTCGCGCCACATCTGGCCGACACTGACCACGGTTCGCCAACCGATTCAATTGATGGGCGCCAAGGCGGCGCAGTTGCTGATTGACGCCATCCGGGCCGACAAGGCCATCAAGATGGACTCCGTCGCGACGATTCTGGAATACGAGATTATCGAGCGGGATTCCTGCGCGCCGCCCCGTTCCGCATCGGCATGAACGGGGCCATCGTCTGCGGCCTCCTTGCCGGCGCGGCCAGCCTGCCCCTGTCGCCCCTTGCGGCTGAAGCCGCCGATCCGCCCAATATCGTCCTTATCCTGGTGGACGACCAGCGCTTCGACGAACTCGGTTTTATCAACCCGATGCTCGAAACGCCGAACCTGGACGCGCTCGCGGAACGCGGCGTGTTCTTCGAGAACGCCGTCGTCACCACGTCGCTGTGCTCACCGAGTCGGGCCACCATCCTGACCGGCCAGTACATGCATAATCACGGCGTCGTGGACAACAATACCCCGCTTGCACCCGGGACCGTCACCTTTCCGGAGCTGCTGCAGGTCGCCGGTTACCGCACCGCGCTGGTGGGCAAGTGGCACATGGGCGGTCTCAGCGACGAGCCCCGTCCCGGGTTCGACCACTGGGTCAGTTTTGCCGGCCAGGGAACGTACCTGCCCGTCGATGCGTTCGGCAATGTCGCCACGTTCAACGTCAACGGCGAACGGGTTCCCCAAGCCGGCTATATCACGGACGAGTTGACCGACTACGCCATCGATTGGCTGGAAACGGCGCAGGACTTCGGGGAGCCCTGGTTTCTCTACCTCTCACACAAGGCGGTGCACTCCAACTTCACGCCTGCCGAGCGCCACCGCGACCAATACGCGGATACAGTATTCACCCTGCCTGCGAGCGCCGATACGGACGACAACCCTGGACGCCCACTGTGGGTGCGCAATCAGCGCAACAGCTTTCACGGCATCGAGTTTCCCTACCACAACCCGGATACCGACCTGCTGGCCCTTCAGCGCAACTACCACCGCACCATGTCGGCGGTGGACGACAGCGTCGGCCGAATCATCGACTGGCTGGACGACAATGCAGAGACGAACAACACCGTCCTCATCTATACCAGCGACAACGGCTTCTATTTCGGCGAGCACGGCCTCATCGACAAACGCAGCGCGTACGAGGCGTCCATCCGGGTACCGATGATCGTCAGCGCACCGGGTCGGTTTTTCGAGAATACGACGGTACCGGCGCAGGTGGCGAACGTGGATATCGCTCCTACCATCCTGGACCTGGCCGGCGCGGACATCCCGGAGCCTATCGAGGGCCAGAGTTTCAGGGGCCTCGCTGACGGATCCACGGACCCGGCGGACTGGCGCGAAGCCATGCTGTACGAGTACTTCTGGGAGTTCAACTTTCCGCACACGCCCACCACCTTCGCCATCAGGACCAACGACTACAAGCTGATTCAGTACCACGGCATCTGGGATACGGACGAGTTGTACGACATGCGAGCCGACCCGCAGGAAATGAATAACCTGATCGAGGATCGCGATCATCTCGGTACAGTCGTAGAACTGCGCCGGCAGCTTCACGCACTCCTGACCAACAACCAAGGCCGCAACGTGGTGCCGTATTCATTCAAATACAACCAGGGCGCGGTGTTCAGAAACCGCGGTGCCAGCCCCACGGCTGCGCACCCGCCGAACTGGCTCAGGGAAGGGAGCGAGGCGGATCTGGTGGACTTCAAGATCACCGACGAGGAAAAACTCCGGATTACCGACGAAGCCGAACTGGCACGCCTGCGGAGCCTTCGTTGACAACGTTGGAGCGAGAAGCGATCCCAACGGTCCTGGTCTGGCTGTTTCTCGCTGTCCTGTCCATATCGGCCCCTCCAGTAGTTGCCCAGACTGCTACGTCTTCGCTGACCTCCAACCTCACGTTGACCACCGACATCCTGGCGCAGCGGATTTCCTTCGAATCCGCGGCAGACCTCGAGGGAGTGACCGGCTCGGCAACGCTTTCGACGGACCGCTTCAAGGACGGACATCAGGCGCTGCTGTGGCGGTGGTCCGCGCCGGAGCCGCTGGTCTTTCACGATCTGTCCGGGCTTGAGAGCGCGACCGGCGAATACCCCGGCGGCCAGCCCGAGCAACTGGAGCCGTCCTACGTCCCGCCATCCATGCAGGGCGGTCTGAAGCTTTGGGTCTACCGAGAGTCCCCGAATCCCGGCGGGCGGTTGAGGTTCGCAACCGGAGCCGACGCAGACGAGGCCCGCGACCGCCCGGCGCACCGCTTCGAAATGTCACAGAACTTCACGGGTTGGCGGGCGCTATGGGTTCATTTCGAGCAGGATGCCCGGGCAGCGGAACACACGGACGCCGCGCCACTGCGTACGCTGCGCATCGAGCCCTCACCCGACATGGCCGGCGACCACGTCTACCTGGACATGATCCAGTTCGTGACCTACATGTCGGCGAAACGCCATTCCGACTGGCAGTTCGTAAACCGCAAGGCAACGACCCGAACCGATCATTACCGATTGCTGCCGGCATGGGAGTTGCTTGACCGGTTCACCGACGCGCCACTGGACGGCCGCATACTCGATGACGACTACGACGACTTCGCGCGTATGGAATCTCGCTACGAGCGCCTGCTGCTGGCATCCGGCGACATGGAATTCGAAGCCAGCGCACCTCTTCAGGATTTCATCCGGTACTTCGACCGCCGGGTTGCGGCTGCCAACCGCGGGTGGGAGGCGCTGGGCCTCGAGCAGTCATCCGGCGGCGTCACCGGGATGGCGTTGTTCGCTTCCCGGGACGAACACCCCGCCGAGCTCGGGCGCACGTACCAGCAGGCGGGCGAGCAGATCCTGGCTCCCCTGGCACTGTACTACCGGCGCAATCCAGGCGAGGACACCCGCTGGCGGGTCATGTCGCTGCTGGATCACCTGGCGGACCAGGGCTGGGCCGCGGGCAGCGCGCTGGGCACGGCAGACCACCTGATTCGGGTCAATCCTTATGCCAACGCCGTGTTCCTGTTCCGCGACGAATTGCGCGCGCAGCGCCGCCTGCGTGACCACCAACAGGCCCTCGCCTGGTATACGCGCTTCGGCTCACTTGCAGAACTCGACACCTCGGTGGGCGAGAACAGCGACCACATCCGCGGCGGCGCCGGGCCGAAGTTGATCAGCGTGCTATTGATGGAGAATTCCCCGGAAAAAATCGCGCGCATGCTGGCCTTCAGGGACTATCTGATCCATGTGAGCGACTTCGCACCCGGCTATGCGGACACGATAAAGCCGGACTACACGATCTTCCATCATGCCGCCGCCTACCAGAACGTCTACGGTGTCCAGGGGCTGACGACCCTGGCGATGCTCGACTGGGTCCTGCGGGGAACAGGGTTCGCGTTGCCCGAGGAAACCAGCGCGCGGTTGCGGGACACGTTGATGGCGCAGTTCGACATCGCCGCGGATTTCGATTTGCATCCGGCGCTCAGCGGCCGGTTTCCGTATGCCAACAGCAGCATCGACCGGTTCATGCTGCCGGGATTCGCCTTCGCGGCGATAGAGGACGACCGGCTCGTCCAACCGCGGCTGGGCGCCGCGCTGGCCTGGGCCTACCGGCGCGCCGGTCCTGCCGCCACCTTCAGCAGCCTGCTGCCGCGGCTCAATTACTACGGCAGCTTCGGGACACTGGAGCTCCTGGCATCGGCGACACGACAGGCCGAAGGTCTCACCTGGGACCCGCCTGCCGGGCACTTCACGTTTCCCTACGGGGCGGCCGCCAACCACAAACGACCAGGTTGGGCGGCCACCGTGCGCGGCTGGAGCCGCTACGTATGGGACTGGGAGTCGGGAAGCCGCAACGAGAACCCCTATGGGCGATACCTGGCCTTCGGATCCCTGCTGCTGTTCACCAGGGGCGAACCGCTGAGCCTTGAGTCCAGCGGCATCGATCTGGACGGCGGCTTCCATTGGGCCTACGCGCCGGGCGCGACCACCAAGGCGCTGCCCATGGACCGGGTCATCTACGAACTGGAACCGAGCGCCAACTACCCGGAGGGCAGGCATCGGAACTTCAGCAAAGAGACGTTCGTCGGCGGTGTTTCCCACGGAGACCGCGACGGGTTCTTTGCCATGAATCTGCACGACACCGTACCGGCCGATGACGGCCCCCTCTTCGACGACAGTTTTCGCGCCAGGAAATCGTTCCTGTTCGTCGACAACCAGGTGATCGCCCTGGGCTCCGGCATCATCAACGACGACCCCGACTACCCCACCATCACTACATTGTTCCAGAGCACGACCTCGAACGGCACCGCCGAAGTCGATGGGACCGTGGTTGAAGACGCTCACCTTGAGCGGTACGACGGCGGGGTGTTCGCCGATCCCCAGGGGAATTACTACATCGTCTCTCCCGGTCAGTCCGTGATTCTGGAGCAATCGGAGCAAAGCTCCCTGGTGCCGCAACGGATCGCGGAAGCGGGCGCAGGCGACAGCGGGCCCGCGCATCTCCCCGTCAGCGCCCCACACGTCAAGGCGTGGCTGGATCACGGGACCGCGCCGGACGAAGGTTCCTACGAATACCTGATCCTGGTTCAGGGCGATCGCCATAAGGCGCGGTCCCTCTCCGCAAACCCCAATTACCGAGTGCTAAGGCGAGACGACACGGCGCACATCATCGAACACGCGGACAAGGGATTGACCGCCTATGCCCTGTTTATACCCCAGGGTAATCTGCCAGGCACTGTCGAGGCCGTGGACACGCCGCTGCTCCTGATCGCCGGGCCGAGCGGCGACGACCTGCGCTTGAGCGTAGCGGATCCCGACCTGAGGCTGGGCGTATGGCCGCGCAACATGTCCCGCATGCCGGACCGGATCAGGAATCAGCCTGGCCAGTCCCACGTCGCCGAAATTCAACTCGCTGGCGACTGGACCTTGCAGCAGCGTCATGCGGATGTGATCGCCATGGAATCGGGTGACCGGCGGACGGTGGTCAGGATCCGGCTCGATCACGGCCTGACGCGGGAACTTCTGTTCCGCCGAAACGACGCGCCGTAACGTGCGCTAACCGGCAGGCCGCACGACCAGTTGCCGGCTCAAGCCGTCCCTGCTGGGAATCTCCAACAACGTCTCGCCAGCCACTATGCGCAAACCCACATCCGGGTCAGCCCGGACGACTTCCCAGCGCCCGCGCAGCACCACCTGCAGCCGATGCGTCGCCGCAGTCTGCGTCGCATATTGTCGCGAACCATACGACAGCCCGCGGTGCAGCTCAGCGTCATCGGACTGCCAACCCAGATCAGGCACGCTGGCGGCAAGGTGCACCTCCCCTTCCCCGTGCCGGGTGATGACTGCAGCCGGAATACTGACGCTCCTGACCAGCGCATCCGGCGAAGTTTCGACTGTTTCGTAGAAGGCATAGGCAGTAATCTGCCTTCCGGGAAAGTGGACCAGGTGCATGCGGTCATCGTCGATGACGCGGAAGTACGCTGCCGGCTTCGCTGCCAGCGCCGCGGCCTTCTCTCCGCCGGTATCGGCCGGGATCAACACATATTGATAGCTGTCGCCTTCGGGCCTGATGCCGTGATCGATGTAGGCCCGTACGTAGCGACCGGCCGTCGGCGCGTAGTCGGGCGTGAGACTGCGTTGCCGGCCTCGCTTGAAGCGCAGGTCCGCCGTGCTGTGGTGCAGGAAGTAGCTGTTGCCTGCGCTGTCGGTGAGCGTGGCCTGCGACCCCGCCGCCACGCGAGTATCCACGTTGCCATCGCTGTCGCCGTGTTCCCCATCGATTGAACCGTGCTGCGTGCCATAGCGGACCCGGGTCTGAAACAGCGTCGTGTGGGTCGCGTCGTTCGCCGTGCCGCCGCGAATGTGGGTCCCCAGCGCAAGTACCCTGTCCCCTACGAAAAAGTTGCTCTTGCGCGCGCTCAAGTCGGTGGGAGCAGTTAACGGAACCGCTTCCAGGTCCTGAACGAAGAATCCGTGCTCGCCCAGGGTCACGCCGCCCACGTAGGTCTTGCCGTTGTAGTTGCGTTGCGGGTCGTTGCGGCGGATACCCGCCCTGCGGCGGGCTTCCACCACGCCGGCGTAGGATCTTTGCACGATGGGGTAGTGACTGGCCGTGGTTCCGGGAACGTGGTACCAATCCCAGCCGTTGTCCAGATCGTGGCCCGAACCGGCTTCGCTGATGGGGTCCCCGGCGCTGAACACCTGCAGCAGGCCGTAGGACCAATTCTGCCCGAAGCCGTTCTGACGCTTCTCCAGCGGGCCTTCGTAGTCCCAGAAATAGCGGCTGAAGCCCTTCGCGGTCACCAGCCAGTCACCGCGCCGGAAGAAGGCGGCTGCCGCGAACGGCTTGATCGATACGCCCGCCGGTGTTTCGGCGGCAGCATCCGG
>VYEH01000333.1:7545-13047 GCA_009843005.1 Pseudomonadota bacterium
ATGCCCAGTCCGCCGATCTGCATGCCGCGCTGACCCTGGTGAAATCCCGACAGTCGCTGGGACGCGAAAAAGTAGTCCGAATCGAAAAATTCGTTGAAGCGCGCCCGCATGCGCGTATCGCCGAGCCCGTCGGGGTGCGCCATCAGCGCCATGGCCCGAATCACCGCGGTGGCCGCATCGTCACGGTCCTCGTCGTTGTTGCCGCCGAGCAGCCGACCCCGCAGCGCACTTGAGACGGTGTACTTCTGCACCATGGTCCGGAAGCTCTCCAGTGCCAACCGGACCGCATCCACGTTCTGCGTATCGTACAAGTCCGTACCCGCGAACAGGTACAGCAACCGTGCAAACGACTCGAACGTGAACGGCGCATAGGCGCCAACGTAGGCCGTGCCGTGATGGAACCCGGTGCCATCGGGCTTGATGGTGCCCTGCACACCCGGACGAATCGCCATGTTCGCCGCGATGACGTTGCGCAGGATCGCCTCCATGTCGCGGCGTTCCTGCGCATTCTCGATCAGCAGGAAATACGGGATGAAGTAGTCGGCGAAGAGACGCACGCCGTCCGCATTCAGATAGTAGTGACGATCTTCGGGCAGTGGCTGCGGATAACCGATGCCGGCCTCGTCCCGGGCATGCAGGAAGAAGGCGCCGTACATTGTCCCGTTATTGACCGTGAGGTTGCGCACGACGCGCCGGTATTTCGCAAGCAGGCCCAGTTCGGCGAGCGGCTCGCGCATCAGGAAGATACTCTGGACGACGCCGCCCAGGCGCTGGCTGACGTCGGAAAAGTCACCGCTGACGCGCACCAGTCCCGCTCTCTCTGCCCGCCGGCTGGCCGTGCCCGCGTGGTCCGGAGTCCAGGCCGTCTCGGTGAGACCGCGGCTGTAGGCGTACTCGAGAACAAATGCGAACAACTGCGCCACGGCCCGATGCCCATAGTAGGGGTTGTCGCCGCGGCCCGGGCCCGGGGTCCTGTAGGCATAGGCCAGCATCGGGAGTGTGGATGACAAGAGTTCCAGGAAGCGATCGTTCGCTTCGCGCGCACCAGCCGTTTCCGCCGCGGGCGCGGACGATTGTGGGGGCTCCGCGGTGTAGTAAGCCGGCACGCCCCGCCAGTCGTAGGGGTAGGCCTGGGCATCTTCGACAGCGTCCTGGAAGCGTTCCAGCAGGATACCCTCGAACACCGCCGGTGCGGCGCGGCTTGCCCGGTAGTCGCTACGCTCCAGGAGCAGCAGGTCTTCGTAGCGGGCGGCCAGCCGTTCGTCGGCGAGTGCCGCTGCGGGCGCGTGCAGACACCCGCCGACGCAGAGCGCAATTGCCAGACCTTTCCGGGCAACCCGTGACACGGGTCACTCCCCGGAAAGCCGGTAGACCTCCGAGGCCGCCAGCAGGAATGCGCCCACGCCGTACACATCGGTGCTTTCCTTGTGGACGGTCTGCGGCGCGGAACCGGAGGGTTGAACGTAGGCCAACCGGCCATCGGCGTACAGGTTGGACACGAGACTGGCCCAGGCGCGCTCGACGGCTGGAAGGTAGATGTCACGGTCCAGCAAGCCCTCATTGATTCCCCAGGCCAATCCGTAGGTGAAGAACGCCGAGCCGCTGGTTTCCGGCGTCGGCGAGATCGATGGATTGGTCAGCGACGAAGTCCAGTACCCGCCGGCCTGCTGCAATTCGATCAGCCTGACCGCCATGTCGCGGAACCTGTCAAGGTACCGTTGACGGCTGGGATGCTCACTCGGGAGCTTCGGGAGGATGCGTGCGAACGCTGCAAATACCCAGCCATTGCCGCGACTCCAGATCACCTTGTGGCCGGCTTCATCGCGCATAGGAATGTACCGGCGGTCGCGGTACAACAGGCGCTCATCGGCATCCCAGAAGGTCTCGAATGACGTCCAGAACTCGTGTTCGGCGAATTCCAGGTAGCGTTCCTCACCGGTCACCGCGGCCAGGTGGATCCACACCGGCGCGCCCATGAAAAGCGCATCGATCCACGTCCAGCGTTCCCGGCACGCGATGTTCATCAGTTCGCAGTCCCGGCCAAAGTCACGGTTCACCGTCGGCCAGTTGGCATACACGTAGTCGAGCCGTTCGGTCAGCGGGCCAATCATTGCAGGGTCGCCATCCAGTTCGAACAGCTCAAGCCAGGTCTGACCGATGACATAGTCATCGGCATCGAATTCCCTCGCTTCCACGCCCCAGCCGAAATTTGCCCCCTGTTCGCGAATAAAGTCCAGGTAGCGCCGGTTGTCCGTTGTCACCCCCCACCGCGTCATGCCCACCGCCATGGCGCCCATCAGCCAACCGCCGAAGCTGTAGCGGCGAAACCCCTGGAAATTGACCAACATGCTCGCTGCAAACGCATCCATGTGCCGGATCTGCCAGTCGGCTGCCAGATTTCCCGCGGCCCATACGTGATCCTGGCGAAGCGTGCCCGGAAGCGATGCCATGGGAGCGAGGACATCCACCACGTAGGGCAACACCCGGGGCGGTTCGAACGTGACCGTAGCGGGAGTTTCCGTATCCGGAAGCTGCGCGTCCAGCGCTTCCGCGCCCTGAGCTTCTGCGTTCGAAAATTCGTTGTCCGCACCGTTTCCCGAACAGGCGATGCACGCGGCGGGTAACAGGGCGAAGAACGCGCCACGCAAGCAGGCCGCGAAGTCGACGCGGCACGCCGCCCGCCGCCTGGACCTTATCCTAGCGGACCAGGTTGCCCCGGATAGAGAGCGAGATGCGTCGACCGTAGTCAATGTATTGCCTGATCAGACCCTCGTGGTGCCGGATGTCCGCCTCGTCGGTCAGATTGGCGCCGGCCAGCCTTATGCGCAAGCCATTGGGCAGCCGGTAGTTGATGCTCGCCGACAGGTAGCGGCGCGGATAGAACAGTTCCTTCGGTTCCAATCCCGTTGCCGGTGTCAGCAGGTACTCGCCGCGGTAGGTATACGATACCCGCGCGTCGAACGGCCCGCCGTCATAGTACGCGATGACGTTGTAGTTGTCTTCGGCCGCCGCGCGCAACCGTTCCGGGGCGGAATTGTCGATGAAAGTGTAGTTCAGCGTGAATCCGGTATTGCTCATCAGCCCGGGCAGTTGAGTCAGGGCATGCTGCCAGATCAACTCGACCCCCCGCAGTTCGACGCCCGTGGAGTTGCTGTCCGTGTCCACGTTGAAGGGCTCCGACAGGGTCATGCCGGTCTGGCTGCTGGTTACGCTGAAGTTCTCGACGAACGTCTTGCTGCCGATGAGCGATTCCAGGTCCTTGGAAAACAGCGCCGTGGAAAACAGGTTTTCGTCGCCGTAGTACCAGGACCATGCAAGGTTCAGATCGTCCGCCAGAAACGGCTGAAGGTTCGGGTCGCTGTAGGAAATTTCGTTGTCGCTGTCGATGCCGCCGCGCAGCCCGGAGACAATGAGGTCCAGTTGCGCCGGCGCCGGCCGCGTCATTGTCCTGGCCGCGGCGAACCGGATCACGTGATCGTCGCCCACGTTGAAACGCAGGTTCAGACTGGGCAGCCAATTGGAGTAGGATCGCGTGCGGCTGACCGGAACGCCCACGGAATTGGCCGTGAGGGCGCCGGTGGTGTCGTCCCGGGTGAAACCCGCACTCAGGTCGATGGATGTTCCATACACCGGTTCATCGGTCCGGGTATGACGCACGCCCAGGTTGCCGGTGACGCTCTCGTTCTCGTTGCCGAAATCGATCATCGCGTAGGCGGAGGTAAAGTTTTCGCGGATATCGACAAACAGCGTGGGGTCGTTGAATATGGCTGCCGAATCCGCGTCGACGATGGCCTGGATTCCACCCGCGGCATCGATCACCGCCTGCGTATCGGGCACCAGCCACATACCCACGTTGGGCCGGTCGGAGCTGTCCAGGTACCCGCCGCGGTCGGAGCCGGTCTGGATCATCGGGAAGGTCTCTATGCCGATGCTGCGCAGTTCCGACGCATTGCTTGCGAAGCGATCCCGGCTCGAGGCGAACAGGCTGTCGGAAAGGGAAACACCGAAACCGACCGAGTGGAGTGCGCCTTCGTCAAACAGCCGATCGACATCCAGCTTCAGGTCATTCTGGCTGTTTTCGCTGCGAATATTCGTGCCGGGCCCCGAGTTGAACTGGTTGATGCTGTACGCCTCGGGGTCAAGGTACTCCTCACCGAATACCGTCACCGCCGAAGGCTGGTCCCGCCCTTGCATGTTGATCAGCGTTTCCACACCGTTCAGCCTGGCCACCGTCCGCGCCCGTGTCTGGAAGTGATTCGATGCCGAGCGCGAGAGGGAAACATCAAAGGTCCAGGGCGTTTCCGGTGTAAAGCTTGCCAGGATCTGCCCGGAGAGCAGGTCCGCATCGCGATGCTGCAGTTCCTTCTCCGCCTGTAGCTGCGAATCGATACTGTGGTATTGAGAAACATACTCGATGTCGTTGATGAGGAGTGTTTGCTGTCCCTCGGATCGTGTCCGCCTGTTGGCGAAGCTGTAGCGCACCGATTCCCGCGGCGAGATCGTATCCTGCTGGCTGTAGAGCAACTCGCTGAACAGCGTGAAATTGTCGGCCGGCTGCCATTCGACGTTCGCCAGCCAGGACTGGCGGTCCCGCTGCTGTTCGAAATTTTCCGAAAGCACATTGTCGCGCACCACCAGGCCACGATCACTGAAATCTCCGTCGCCGTTGAGATCCCTGTTCCTCGCCTCGTTGCGGGCTCGCCGGTAGCGGCCACCGCGATCGCGGTGCAGGCCCTGGTCCTCGTCCACCAGATTTACGCCCAACAGGATGCCCAGCGTGTCGTCGGCGAAGACATCCGCGTAGATGGCCGTCACGTCGCTGCCGATCTCGCCGTTGTTGCCGTCCCAGTTGCCGTTGGCGGAGACGTTGAAGCGCCGCTCACCGATCGCAAGCGCCCGTTGAGTGACGATGTCCACGGAACCGGCAATGCCGCCCTCCTGGACATCCGCCTTGCCGGACTTGTGAACCGCCAGCCGGGACACGAACGCCGACGGCATGATATAGGCTTGGAAATTCCGGTTGTTCAGCGTGTCGCTGAACACGGTCGTGATCGGTCGCCCATTGACCAGAGTCTGTGTATAGCGCCCCTGCAGCCCGCGAATGGTGATTTCCTCGGCCTGGCCACGGTTTCTCTGGATCTGCACGCCCGGCACGCGCTGCAGTGAGTCGGCGATGTTCTGGTCCGGCATCTTGCCGATGTCCGAAGCCGAGATGGCATCCACGATCGTGTCGGAAGCACGCTTGAAGTCGATGGCTGCCTCAAGATCGGCACGGGTACCTACGACGACAACTTCCTCCAGTAACCCATCGACGCCTTCCTGCCCCAAGACCCCGTCGATACCGCTCGCGCCGTATGCAATGACCGTGCTGACAAGGTAGGCGGTCGCCGGCTTGACTGGCATTCTATGGATCATGCGCATTTCCCCCTCTTCCCCCTTCCCACCCGTCGGAAATCACCGGACCAACTCTCTTGACGTGTCGATGGATGGTGGCATGATAAG
>VYEH01000431.1:0-7436 GCA_009843005.1 Pseudomonadota bacterium
GCTGATCGTTCTGTTGTCCGCGGCCACCGGCGCAATCGTCGGCATTGCCGGTGTAATGCTGCTGGGGCGGTCCCGCCACCTGCCGATCCCCTTCGGTCCGTTTCTCGCCGCGGCGGGTCTGGTGTCGCTGCTCTGGGGCGAGGCGCTGATGGGTCGATATGTGCAGTGGCTCCTGTAAGCTCCGGAACGTCATCGGATACCGCGAGGTGAGCGCATGACGTACCGGGTGGGGCTGACCGGGGGAATCGCCAGCGGCAAGACGGCAGTTGCGGATATCTTCGCAAGCCTGGGTGCGGGCGTGGTCGATACGGATCGGGTCGCCAGAGACGTGGTGGCTCCGGGTCAGCCCGGGCTTGAGGCCGTGCGCCGGGAATTCGGCGAAGGGGTGATACGCGAGTCCGGCGAACTGGACCGCCGCGCCCTGCGCGAGGTGGTGTTTGCCGATCCGGCGGCGCGCCGGCAACTCGAATCGCTGTTGCACCCGTTGATCCGCGTTCGCACGCTGGAAGCACTCGAACAAATGCGCACGCCCTACGCCGTGGCGGTTGTCCCGCTACTGGTCGAGACCGGATTCGGAGAGTGGGTGGACCGAGTCGCCGTGGTGGATTGCCCCCGTGAGATCCAGCTCAAACGCCTGATGAATCGGGACGGGATCGATCACGATCAGGCCGAGTCCATGCTGAACGCTCAGGTGGGCCGGGAAACGAGGCTCGCCGCGGCGGACGATGTCATCGATAACGGCGGCAGCCTGGAGTCGACACGCCGCCAGGCGCAGCGATTGCACGCCCTATACCGGCGCCTGTCGGATAGCGTTTGCTCAACGTGGCAATCTCGCGCACAATAGCCCGATGGCAGACTTTTCCAGCAAGTCGCCGGAGGTTGACGCGCCCGAACAGCAAATGGAGTTTGAGCATCCGCTCACGGAAAGAATAAGAACCTTCCTCAGGATAGAACTTCTTAATCAGCAGGCCTGTTTTCACGCTGACGACACCTCCGAGCTGGGTGCGCGGGCCGCGCTGTCGAGCCTGCTGGATATCCTCAATCTCTTCAGGCGGGGCGACGTCCGCATGGAGGTGATCAAGGAGCTTGAAACTCAGCGCAATATTCTGGCCTCGTACATCCGCGAACCCGACGTGGATCGTGAACTGCTCGAGGGCAACCTGGAAAACATCAAGGCACTGCAGTCCAGAATAGGCGATTCGGGTACGGTGTTTCCCAACCTGCTCAAGGAATCCCCCTTCCTCTTCAATATCAACCACCGCAGTTCGATTCCCGGCGGCACTTGCACATTCGACCTGCCGGACTACGGTTACTGGCTGAAACTTCCCCACGAAGTGCGCGGCAAACAGTACCGGGAATGGCTTGAGAGCTTTGCGCCCATCAGCGACGCGGTCAGCCACATCCTCTGGCTCATTCGCCAGAACAGCCAGCCCATGAAACGCACGGTGGAGTCGGGCCTGTACCAGACAAACCTGCAGGGCGACGCACGGCCGCGCCTGATCCGCGTCCTGCTGCCGGTGGCCGGAGGCATCTATCCGGAGATCAGCGCCGGCAAGCAACGCTTCACACTGCGCTTCGTGCATTGGCGCGGCACCGACGTCCGTCCAGTGCAGGTTCAGGAACCGGTCACGTTCCTGCTCGCGTTGTGTTAGCAGTTCTCGCCCCGGCAACCGGTGCGCTGATGCGGAGGGAAACGGGTGTTTCCATGTAAGCCATCCGACTCGACGCGCTTGTAAACGGTGTTTCGCGCCCCAAAAACTTCGATGTGACCTTAGAATAGGGCTTTCGAGCCGCAACACCGGGAAGTCGTTTGCTGGAACAAACTTCCAAGTTCTTCACCAACATCCTCGGCAGCCGCAACAAGCGACTGCTGAGCGGCTATGACCGGTTTGTGGTCAGGGCGAATGCCCTGGAGCCTGAAATCAAGTCGCTGGATGACGACTCGCTGAAGGAAAAAACCGCGGAATTCAGGTCCCGTCTCCAGAACGGGGTGGACCTGGATGCACTCCTGCCCGAGGCGTTCGCGGTCGTTCGGGAAGCCGCCGTGCGTACGGTCGGCATGCGCCACTTCGACGTGCAACTGGTGGGCGGGGTGGCCCTTCACGAGGGCAAGATCGCCGAAATGCGCACCGGCGAGGGCAAGACGCTGGTGGCGACGCTCAACGCCTACCTCAATGCGCTGTCCGGCAAGGGCGTGCACATCGTGACGGTGAACGACTACCTGGCCCAGCGGGACGCCAACTGGATGGGTCCCATCTACGAGTTCCTGGGGCTGACGGTGGGCGTCGTCAAGGCCGGTCAGAGCCGGGAAGACAAGCAGGAGGCCTACAAGGCTGACATCACATACGGCACCAACAACGAATTCGGTTTCGACTACCTGCGGGACAATCTCGCCATCCGCCTGGAAGACCGGGTGCAGCGTGAACTGAACTACGCCATCGTCGACGAGGTGGACTGCATTCTCATCGATGAGGCGAGAACGCCCCTGATCATCTCGGGACCGTCCACCGAGAGCACCGAGCTGTACCTCAAGATCAACAAGCTTATCCCCAGGTTGACTCCCCATCGGCCACCGCCCGGCAAGGCCAACGAGAATATCGAGGCCAGGCGGGTGAGCGTCACCGGCGTCTCCGGTGAGGATCTCGGGGAGATGTCCATCGACGAGGCGCTGGAACTGGCGTTCGGGGACGGGCACCACCTGATCGAAACCGAGCCGGGAGCGAGTCCCCCCGGATGCCGGCTCGTCGTGCCCGGCGACTACACCATCGACGAGAAGTCCAAGCAGGCTCATCTGACGGAAGAGGGCCATGAGCGCATCGAACCGTTGCTGGTCAGGGCCGGCGTCCTCAATGAGGGCGAGAGCCTCTACGACGCGGCCAATATCCGGCTCATGCACCACCTGAACGCCGCGTTGCGCGCGCACACCCTGTTCAACAGGGAAGTGGAGTACATCGTCAAGGACGGCGAGGTCGTGATCGTGGACGAATTCACCGGCCGCACCATGCCGGGCCGGCGCTGGTCCGACGGGTTGCACCAGGCGATCGAGGCCAAGGAGGGCGTGCGCGTCAAGGAGGAGAACCAGACCGTCGCTTCGATCACATTTCAGAACTATTTCCGCCTTTACGACAAGCTGGCAGGGATGACCGGTACCGCCGACACCGAAGCCTACGAGTTTCAGCAGATCTACGGTCTGGAAGTGGTGGTGATCCCGACCCACATGGAAATGGTCAGGGACGATGCCCCGGACCTGGTCTACCTGACCAGGAGCGACAAGTTCGAGGCGATCATCGAGGACATCCAGGATTGTCACGACCGCGGTCAACCGGTCCTGGTCGGCACCACCTCCATCGAGACATCGGAATTCCTTTCCGGGCTGCTGCGTAAACAGAAAATCCGCCACCAGGTTCTGAATGCCAAGTACCACGAGCAGGAGGCGGAGATCATTGCCCAGGCCGGCCGGCCCGGTACCGTCACCATCGCGACCAACATGGCCGGTCGCGGAACGGATATTGTGCTCGGCGGCAATCTGCAGGCCGAACTGGCGAGTATGGACGGAGCCGGGGAGGAATCCAGGGCGACGGCCCGGGATGAATGGCAGGAGCGCCACGATTCGGTCATTGCCGAAGGCGGGTTGCATATCGTCGGCACCGAGCGGCACGAATCCAGGCGCATCGACAACCAGTTGCGCGGCCGTTCGGGGCGCCAGGGCGACCCCGGCTCGAGCCGTTTCTACCTCTCCATGGAAGACGACCTGATGCGCATCTTCGGAGATCCGGAGCGTACCAAGCGGCTGCTGTCCCGTGCCGGAATGAGGCCGGGCGAGGTCATCGAGAGCAAGCTGCTGTCACGGCAGATCGAGCGAGCCCAGCGCAAGGTCGAGGCCCACAACTTCGACGCCCGCAAACACCTGCTGGAATACGACGACGTGGCCAATGATCAGCGCAAGGTCATCTACAGGCGGCGCAGCGAACTGATGGAGGCCGATGACGTCGAGGTGGAGATCAAGGCCATGCGCGTGGACGTCGTGGCCTCGACCATGGCGGAATTCATCCCGCCGGAAAGCGTCGAGGAAATGTGGGACAAGGACGGCCTGAGCCAGGCCATGGAACGGGATTTCGGCATCCGGGTCGACGTGTCATCCCTGCTGGAAGGCGACCACGCGCTGGACGAGGATGGGCTGTGCGACGAACTGGTTTCCCGGGTGGAGACGGCATACGAGGAGAAGGTCGAATCGGTGGGTACCGCGCCGATGCGAGAAATCGAGAAGGGCATCATGCTCAGGCAACTGGATATGCATTGGCGCGAGCATATCGGCGCGCTCGACTATCTCCGCCAGGGCATCCACCTGCGCGCCTATGCCCAGCGTAAGCCCACCCAGGAATACAAGCGCGAAGCATTCGAAATGTTCAGCGGCATGCTGGAGCGAATGGACCGGGATACCATCGCGTTCCTGTCCAGGGTCCAGGTGCGCAGACAGCCGGAAATGGACATGATGCGGCCGCCGCCCACCGACACCAGCGCCATGCGCTACCACCATGCGCCGGCGTCCGCGCTGGCGGCAGCCGCGGCGCGGGCGATGCCGGCGGGCGGGCGGCCAACGGGCATGCCGCCGGCGCCCCCGCAGCCATCTCCCCAACCCGGCGCTCTTCCGGGGCCGCCTCCGGTGTCCCGACCCGGCGCAGGTCCGGCATCGCGCCCTGCGCCCCCGCCCGTGACGCCGTTCACCCGGGAACAACCGAAGATCGGGCGTAATCAGCCGTGTCCGTGCGGCTCCGGCAAGAAGTACAAGCGCTGCCACGGGCGACTGAATTGACCCGAACGGCCACCGCCGGGTCGCCGCAAGCGCAAGTAGAAGTCGTGGCGGGATTGATCGCCGATTCGTCTGGCCGTGTGCTGGTGGGCCGGCGCCGGGCGGGCACCCACATGGAGGGCTACTGGGAGTTTCCGGGGGGCAAGCGCCGCCCGGGAGAAGGTCCCCGAGGCGCTCTGGTTCGCGAGCTGCGCGAAGAATTGGGCATCATTGTGCTGGGCGCGGAATTCATGGCCGAACTCACCCATCGCTACCCGGACCGGCGTGTGCGCCTTGAACTGTGGCGGGTGGATCGTTTTGATGGAGAGCCCCATGCCAGGGAAGGGCAGGCATTGAAGTGGGTGGCTCCCGAAAATCTCCTGGCGTTACCGCTGCTGCCCGCCGACCGACCCCTGGTTGAGGAACTGCTGGCAAGCCGTGTCAAGAGTCACGCGCAGCACTGACGCAACCACGCCGGCGCAGGACCAAAGGAGGCCGAACATGCCCGAACCGGCATTTGATACACTGGAGGCCGCCCGCAGGCTAAAGTCTGCGGGCATCGACTCAGAACAATGAATGAGCGCCCATGCCCGCCAACTCGCTAGCGGAACTGCTGAACGCCGGCAATCTCGGGAGGCTGGCTTGCGAGTCACGGCGGCGGCAGGATATCGCGGAGGATGTTCGCCAGCGACTTCCCGACAAGGAGGCCGCGCACCTGGTGGCGGCCAACACCGATGAGGAAGGCCGGCTCGTGCTGGTCATGGACGCCCCGGTGTGGGCCGCGCGGGTCCGCTACATGGCCCGGGAACTCGGAGAAGACCGCATTAAGGTCCGTGTGCTGCCCCGAGGCGCCGTTTCCTCCTGACCCCTGCTACTTTGGCGCATACGAATCCGAACGGCGAACCGATATTGATATTGAGCGCGCCCGCAGCCGCAGCACTGCGGCGTAGCCTCGTCTCTACCGCCATGGCGTTGTTCGGAGTCAACCGGGCCTGAGGTTGATCCTCGGCTCCGTACGTTTGAGCAACAATCCCGTGCGCCAGTGTTCCATGAACGGGGTCAACGGCCGTATGCCCGGGACGGTCAGCCAGAGCCGCCACAGCAACCGCTTCCTGTCCGGTTCGGGCCAGTCCTCGAAGCCGTTGCGTGTATGCAGCGCAACCATGTTGTTGAGAAACTGGATGTCGCCTGCTGCGAGCTCCATCGGATAGTGGAGGTCTTCGCAGATTTCTTCCACGACCCGGATGGACTCCGCCTGCTCGGGCGTCAGGCCCGGCGCTTCGGGGAGATTGTGGCCCTTTCTCATGTGATCGGGCCCGAATGAGGTACACAGGAAGCCTTCGAGGAAGTTGAATACCGGGCTTGTGTAATAGGGAGACTCGTCTTCGTCCACCTCTCCCATCATGCTCCAGCAGAAGTCTCCGCAAAGCGTATCGAGCAGGTCGGGGCGGCGCCGGATCAATTCATTGTAGACCGATATCGAACTGACTACCTTGGACTCGCCGCCGTGCTTCGAGGTTCGCACGCAAAGGAGTCCCACGACGTTCGCCTGATCGTTGTGGTAATCCATCGTTGCACGGGTCTGGTAGCCGCGATGCTTCGGATGATGCCGGTCCTTGCCGAGGTCGGTCACATGGCCAATCATGTCGCCGTCGGGATTGTTGGACGCCGGTACGCCAATATGCAGCCCGATCGCCCAATAAATGATGGCTACATCGATCGATTCGAGCCGATGGACAGGTAGCCCGCGTACCAGGGCCAGGCCCTTCCCGTCCTTCAGGGCATGGGCAATTGCATTGAGCTTGCCACGGAAACTGCCGAGATCGAAGTCGCTCCGGTTTCTTTCGAGCAGGCCGTTCGTATCATCGCCATACCGGCGCCGGAAGTTCGCCGCCATTTCACGCAGACCCTCGATGTCCCGGTCATCGAGGCGAACAATCCAGTTGTCGTTCCCGGCGAGATTTCTGGCGGTCCACCCTGCCGGATCAATCACGCGTTGCCCCCTGACGGCAACCGGACGTATAGCGCCTCCGCTCACTATCTACTCCTCTCCCAGCGCTCGCAAATCGCCACCGTCGAACGGTAGGCGGCAAGGTTCGCTCCCAGACAACCCATGGCAATCACAATGGATATGACCAGCACGATGACCATTGAATACCTGAGAAGCGCCGGATCCGCAAACAGGTTGTCCGTAAACAGCGCCACCAGGAGCGGCCCCACGCCAAAACCGATGACGTTCAATATCCCAGTGTACAGTGCGGTCGCCTGCCCGCGCATCGGCCCGGGCGTCATGTCCTGGATACTGGCGGGCGCGGTTCCCAATGGAGCCGAAGCGAAAAACACGAATACCGCCATGAACAGGATCGCCACGGACAAATTGTTCATCAACGGGTAGGCGATGCCGGGGACGATCATCCCCAGGCAAGCCAGCATCGTGCACAGTATCTTGCTGTCGGTCCGGCCCCTGCTTCTCTGCACCCGGTCGGCGAGCCAGCCCCACAGAAATGTGCCCGAGGGACCCAGGAGAAGCAGAACCAGGCCATAGATCCTCCCGGCCTGCCCTATTTCCAACCCATGGTTGCGGATCAGCATCGTAGGCGTCCAGGCAAGATACGCGAGCATGGCGGCAAAATAAAAGCTGATTCCG
>VYEH01000431.1:7446-11321 GCA_009843005.1 Pseudomonadota bacterium
AATGGTAAGTGTGTAAATGAATCAGTTTTCGCTTAAGTACTGAACTACTGCTGCGAGGGGCACGCCGGCGTTGCCGGACGATGATCTTCGCTCAGGCGTTTGTATCGTGAGCACCAGCGCCGCAACAACGATGCCCGGAAGTCCGATTGCAACAAACACGAGTTGCCAGGTTTGAAGGCGCCCGACCAGCGGCAGCACCAGTTCAAGGTCGGAAAACGCGGCAAAGAGCAAGCCCCCGACCAGCATCGACAGGGAATTGCCGAACGTGCCTCCGGAGCTGAATATCCCCATCGCCTTGCCGCGCTCGTTGGGTGCGAAGAAATCCGCGATGATCGAACATGCGCCCGGCAGCAACGCGACCTCTCCCGTCGCAACCAGCGTTCTGGCGATGAGCAGGTGCCAGTATTCCGTTGCCAGTCCGCAGCCGGCCGTGGCGAGACTCCACACAAAGATACCCAGACTGATGATCAGGCGGCGGTTGCCCGCATCGATCATCCGTGCGATCGGCAGCCCCATGACGGAATAAAAGAACGCGAACGTGAACCCGTGAAGGGTGCTCATCAACGTATCGCTGACCTGAAGATCGTTCTGAATGGGTACCAGCAGCAGGGACAACAGCTGCCGGTCGACGATCGAGATCAGGTAGGCCAGAAAGAAGATCGATACGGCATACCAGCGCGCATTGGCCGTTTGCGCGCGCCTTCGCTGCATTACCGGAAGGAATTGTTCGGGGGGTCAGCCGGCTCGTACCGGCACAGGCCGATACGATACCGGCGAGCGCCGCGGATCGCTGAACTCGATCTCTTCACAGGCATCGCTGCGCTCCAGCAGCGCACGCACCAACCGATTATTCAGGAGATGACCGGACTTGTAGCCGGAGAATTCGCCGATGAAGCAACCGCCTGCCAGATACAGGTCGCCCACCGCATCCAGGATCTTGTGGCGGACGAATTCGTCCTGAAACCTGAGGCCATCCTCGTTGAGAACCCGGTAGTCGTCCATCACCACCGCGCTGTCCATGCTTCCGCCCAGCGTGAGGTTGCGCTCCCGCAAGGATTCGATCTCGGAGAGGAATCCGAAGGTCCGCGCGCGGCTGATCTCCCTGAGAAACGAAGCCGTCGAAAAGTCCAGGCTCGCCTGTTGCCGGCGCCGGCGCAACACCGGGTGATCGAAGTCGATCTCCAGGTTCAGCCGAAAGCCGTTGTGGGGGGCCAGCCGCACCCACTTGTCGCCCTCCCTGACTTCCACCGGCTTGCGTATACGGATAAAGCGCTTCGGAGTGTTCTGCTCTTCGATGCCCGCCGACTGAAGCAGGAACACGAAGGGCGCCGAACTGCCGTCCATGATGGGTACTTCCCCGGCCGTCAGATCGACGAAAGCGTTGTCCACGCCCAGTCCGGCCAGCGCCGCCATCAGGTGTTCAACCGTCGATACCCTGACGCCGCGGTTTTCCAGCGTGGTACCGAGCGTTGTCTGGGTGACATTCAACGCGTGCGCGGGAATGGCCACCGGTTCGTCCAGGTCGACGCGGCGAAACGTGATGCCCGAGTTGACCGGCGCCGGGCGCAGGTTCATGTAGACTTTCCCGCCGCCATGCAGTCCGATACCCGTGGTCCGTATGGAAGATTTGAGAGTGCGCTGCTTCAAGCCCGGCTCCCGGACCCATGAAGGCCGGAAAAAAGGGAGCTAGACACTAGCACAGCGCTTGCAGCACCGGCAAACGGACCTGGCGCCCCATCCGACTGCAATTTGCGGATCAGCGGATAGAGCACTAGTCGGCCTGCCGACGCAGAAAAGCCGGGATATCCAGCAGTTGCTGCACGTCGTCGGCTACATCGCGCACATCGTCTCCCACGGCCTTTTTGCGAACCACGGCGGGCTTCTCCAGTTCCGTATAGTCCGGAGCGGGAGTGCGTGGTGTGCGCGACGGACGCGTACGCGGTGGACTCTGCAATACGGAGGCGGTTCGACCCAGCCCGGTAGCGACCACCGTCACGCGCAACTCCTCCCGCATTTCAGTATCGACCACCGTCCCCACCACCACCGTCGCATCCTCCGATGCGAACTGCTTGATGGTCTCGCCGACCTCCTGAAACTCTCCGATCGACAGGTCGGGACCGGAAGTCACGTTGACCAGCACGCCGTTGGCGTTGGCGAGATTGACATCCTCAAGCAGAGGGCTCGAGATGGCCGCGTCGGCGGCCTTGCGGGCCCTTTCCTCGCCGCTGGCGCTGCCCGCGCCGATCATCGCCATGCCCATTTCCGACATGACGGTGCGCACGTCGGCAAAGTCCACGTTGATCAACCCCTCGCGGGTAATCAGTTCGGCGATTCCCTGCACGGCGCCCTGAAGCACCTCGTTGGCGGTGCCGAAGGCATCCAGCAGGGTCGTATCCGAACCCAGCACGGTCAGCAGCTTCTGGTTGGGAATGGTGATCAGGGAGTCCACGTGGCGTCCCAGTTCGGCGATGCCATGGTCGGCGACGCTCATGCGCTTGCGCCCTTCCCACTCGAACGGTTTCGTCACCACGGCGACTGTCAGAATCCCGAGTTCTTTCGCCAACTGTGCGACCACGGGGGTTGCGCCCGTGCCGGTGCCGCCGCCCATGCCGGCCGTGATGAACAGCATGTCGGCGCCCTGAACGACTTCCTGCAGGCGGTCCCGGTCCTCCATGGCGGCCTGGCGGCCGACTTCCGGATTGGCTCCGGCGCCCAGGCCCTTGGTGATATTGCAGCCGATCTGGATGCCGGTCTTGACCCGCGCCCTTTTCAGCGCCTGTGCGTCCGTGTTGGCGCAGATGAAGTCAACGCCCTCGATACCGGCCTTCATCATGTGCGTGACAGCGTTGCCGCCACCGCCGCCGACGCCGATCACCTTGATGACCGCCGATTCGCTATAGCCGTCCATTAGTTCAAACATTGCACCGCTCCTTCATGAAATCGAATGATTTATTCGCGTTATCAAAACTGTCCCTGAACCCATGACTTCATCTTTCCAAACACGCCGGGGTCCTTCGCCTTTGCGGCCACTCCGTCGCCCCGCCCCTGCGCGGCCTCCCTCGCGTAGAGCAAGAGTCCGACGCCGGTGGCGTGAATGGGGTTGCGTACGACATCCACCAGGCCTTCCACATACTGGGGAACGCCGAGTCGGACGGGTACATGGAAAATTTCCTCCGCGAGTTCGACCGCGCCTTCCATCTTTGCACTGCCGCCCGTCAGGACGACGCCCGCCGCGATCATTTCCTCGTATCCGGAGCGGCGCAGTTCGTCGTGCACCAGGGTAAAGAGTTCCTCGTACCGGGACTCGACCACCTCGGCGAGGGTCTGCCGCGCCAGGCGCCGCGGCGGCCGGTCGCCGACGCTGGGAACTTCAATCGTCTCGTCGGGATTGGCGAGCTGCGACAGTGCGCAGGCGTACTTGATCTTGATCTCCTCGGCATGCAGCGTCGGCGTGCGCAGCGAAACGGCGATATCGTTGGTCGCCTGTGCGCCCGCGATGGGTATGACCGCGGTATGTTGAATCGCACCGCCGCAGAACACCGCGATATCGGAGGTCCCTCCGCCGATATCCAGCAGACAGATGCCGAGTTCCTTCTCATCCTCGGTGAGCACGGCGTAACTGGATGCCAGTTGCTCCAGCACCAGGTCCCGAACATCCAGTCCGCACCTCTGAATGCATTTGACGATGTTTTGCGCAGCGCTTACGGCGCCGGTGACCAGGTGGACCTTCGCCTCCAGGCGCACGCCCGACATGCCGATGGGGACCCGAATTCCCACCTCCGAGTCCACCAGGAATTCCTGCGGCAGTACGTGCAGCAGCTTCTGGTCGGCGGGAATCGCCACCGCCCGGGCCGCATCGATGACCCGTTCCACGT
>VYEH01000431.1:11331-12993 GCA_009843005.1 Pseudomonadota bacterium
GGCTGCGAACGTGGCCGCCGGCGATACCTGCGTAGACATCGTTGATCTCGCAGCCCGCCATCAGTTCGGCTTCCTCCACGGCCCGGCGGATGGACTCGACCGTGGATTCGATATCCACCACGATCCCGCGCTTGAGCCCCCGTGACGGAGTCATGCCGATACCGACCACTTCGACAGCATCCGCAGGCGTAACCGTGCCGACGATGGTCACGACCTTGGACGTGCCGATATCCAGGCCGACAATGAGGTTCTTCTCGTCACGCTTTCCGCGCATAGCTCATTCGCCTCCCGCCGCAGCCACCGATCCTCCGCCGCTGGCGAGCGGGCGCCAGCCGACTGAGAATCCATTGGTGTAGCGCATGTCCACATGGCTCACCCGGTCGAACTCGTTCAAGAGCAGGGGGGCCGCCAGGTGGAAGAAACGGTCCAGCCGTTGCTCCACGTCGCTGCGACCGATTCGAATCGTCTGCCCACCCTGCAATTGCATGCGCCATGATCCCCGCTCGTCGACAGACATGGCCGCGAGGGTCAGGTTCGCGGTCCCCAGAAGCCGCCGCAGTTCCAGGTAGCGTTCAACAACCCGGCGTTCCGTAGCGGGAGGACCTGCCAGACGCGGCAGCTCCGGAAATACGTAGCGGGACTCGGAGGCGAATACTTCACCTTCGCGGCTGATCAACGCAGTGTCTCCCCAACGGGCAGCCACCTGGTGTTCGGTCACGCGGATCACCAGCGTATCCGGCCACTGTCTTGCGACCTGCGCCCGCTTGACCCAGTCCAGGGCTTCCACCAGGCCTCGCAACTGCACAAGATCCACTGACAGGAAACTGCCTTGCAAACCCGGCGCCATTGCCGCCTGCACTTCGACCGGAGTCACCCGTTCGAAGCTGCCCTCCATGTGCAGGTTGCGCACCGGATGATCCAGAAACACGCGCGCACCGAGCAACAGCGCTGCCGCCACGGCCAGCGTCACCAGGGGAGAAAAGGCACGGCCCCAGTTGATCCCGGGACGTCGGCGACCGGACACCCGGGAGCCTTTCTGACGACTAGCCCCTGGCATCGCTCTCACCCACAACCCGCACCTCGAGTTCCAGAACGATGCCCGAATCGGCTGCGACCCGGTCCCTGACTTCGGCGATCAGCCGTTCCACGTCGCGTGCCGTGGCGTGGCCTCGATTGATGATGAAATTGGCGTGCTTTTCGGAAACCACCGCATCCCCGATACGCCTGCCCTTGAGCCCCGAGGCTTCGATCAGCCGTGCGGCGAAGTCACCCGGCGGATTGCGGAACACCGAACCGCAACTGCGCACGCCCAGCGGCTGGGTACGGTCCCGCCGGCGGCGCATCTCGGCGAGTTGACTCATGTCGGTATCCGGATCGTTGGACAGCGCCAGCGTGGCGCCAATAAACCATTCGCCGGGGACGCCGGTAACCGAGCGATAGCCCACACGGTACTCCGCCCTGCTCCGTGTTCGCTGCCGCCCCTCCCGGTCCAGCGTCTCGACAGATTCCACCGAGTCCCAAGTCTCCCCGCCGAAGGCGCCCGCGTTCATGGCGAGCGCCCCGCCGACGGTGCCGGGAATTCCCGCGAAGAACGCCGCGGGTCCCAACCGCCAGCGGGTGCACTGACGGGCGAGCGCCGCGCAGGGCACGCCCGAGCCGACC
>VYEH01000134.1:0-2450 GCA_009843005.1 Pseudomonadota bacterium
GGCAACCAGCAGCCCTTCCACCAACACCCACCACAGCACCTCCCCGTAGGCAACCTCTCCCCCCAGCCGAACAACGTCGATCTGCGCCACCACCGCATCGACGATCAGCTTGCCCACGTACGCGATGCCCGCCGGCAACACCCCCGCCGTAACCGTCAGCAACGCCAGCGCGATGGTGAGCCCCTTGTGAGTGGACCAAACCAACTCAACCGCCCGCCGGCTGTACCGAAACACCCCCAGGTAACTCTTGACAGTGATCGAGGACTGCGCGGTTTCTCTCAGCATTCAACAGGGGGCCGGCGACCGACCGTTACGTTGTGGATTCTCGGCGCGACTTGTATTGCGGGTGTCCCGAGAACCGTGCGCGGTTTCCCGAGGGTTCCGGGCCTTGATAATCCGAAACAGGGATACAGGCAGACGGCGACTCGGCGGAACGGTCGTGCCGGGCGCGGCTACGGGCGACGGCGGCGCGTCACGGCAGTTCCCTGGCCACGCGGAACCCGAGGCTGAACGAGCGCGTCCTCGTCTCGGTTTTGACCCGGTCGGCGGAACGCAGCAACTGTGGCGGGCTGTTGAACGAACCGCCGCGTATCACGCGCGCGCGGCAGTCGCCGCTCAACCACGCGCTGCCGTCGAACGGGGCGTCGAAGTACCGGCCGTTCCAGCAATCCTCGACCCATTCCCAGACGTTGCCGTGCATGTCGTGAAGGCCGAATCCGTTGGGCTCGAACGAACCCACCGGAGCGGTCCGCGTCGCATCCCATCGGCTGCCGCAAGCCTCGCAGTTGGCCCGGTCCGTCCCGATTTCATCGCCCCAGGCGTATGCGGTTTCCGACCCCGCGCGCGCGGCGTACTCCCATTCGGCCTCGGTCAGCAATCGGTAGCGTTGCCCGGTTTGCTCGGACAGCCAGCCCACGTAATCGTGCGCGTCGGTCCACGACACGTCGATGACCGGACGCCGCCCGCGCCCCCAGCCGTGGTCGTCGGTCTCTGCGGACGCGTCGAACCGGCCGTAGTCCTCGAACGTGATCTCGTAGCGTGACACGGCAAATGCGCGCTCGATAGCGACCTCGTGCACGGGATGCTCGAACTCGATACAGTCATGGCCGGATACGCAACCCATCCGGAACCGCCCCGCCGGCACGACCACCATTTCCGGGCCCTGACCGCCCGATCTCAACGCGTCGACGAAGGCGTCGCCGGGTTGTGGGACGCCGTCGGGCGGAGGCGCGGAGTCTGCGCCGTTGCCGGTCTGTCCGAAGGCGCAAGGCAAAGCGGCGCTGGCCATCGCCAGTATCGCCAGGCATTCGATCGTTCTTTTCATGCGGGTGGCTCCTTGAAATTCCGCTGCATTGGATGGGCGGGGGCCCGATTGGTTCCGTTCGGCGAGGTCGTGCCCGGCTGCTGCGCGACGCGCCGCGGCATCGTGTTCGACACGCCGGTCACGGGCGACCGGACCGCCCGGTTCGAAAGGCGCCGGCCAGCACGCAGCAACCGATCGCTGCCGAGAGCGCCGATCCGGCCAGAACCGACAGCCTCACCAGCCCGAAATACGCCGTGTCGCCGTGCTCGAACGCAAGTCCCGCGATAAAGAGACTCATCGTGAAACCGATGCCGCACAGAAAGGCGACACCGGCCATCTGCATCCAGGTCACGCCCGGGGGCAGCTTCGCAAGACCCGTCGCCACACCCAGCCCGGTGAACAGCAGGATACCGACCGGGTTGCCCAGCACCAGGCCGCCGATCACGCCCAGGGCCACCGGATGCACCAGGTCCTGCGGGCTCAGCCCTGCCAGCGGCAGCCCGGCGTTGGCGAACGCGAACAGCGGCAGGATCGCGAACGCCACCGGCACGTGAAGATCCTTTTCGACCCGCTCCAGCACAGCCCGGCCGCTGCCGTCCCTCAACGGAACGCACCACGCGATCAACACGCCAGCAAGCGTGGCGTGGACCCCGGATTTCAGCACCGCGATCCACAGCGCAATGCCGATGAGAATGTATACCGAGACGCGCGAAACGCCCCTGGCGTTGGCCGCCGCCGCGCACCCCAGTATCGCCGCGGCGATGCCCAGCGTCGCCCACGACAGATCCCCCGCGTAGAACAGGGCGATGATTGCGATGGCGGCCAGATCGTCGAAAATCGCCAGCGTCAGAAGGAAGACTTTCAACGCCGTCGGCACGCGCGTTCCGAAAAGGCTCAGCACGCCCAGCGCGAAGGCGATGTCGGTGGCGCAGGGCACTGCCCAGCCGCCCAGAGCCACCGCATCGCCCCGGTTCAGCCATGCGTAGAAGGCGCCCGGTACCGAGATGCCGCCGATGGCCCCGAGTCCAGGCAGCACGAACTGCTCGCGGGAGGCCAGCTCTCCTTCCATGAATTCACGCTTGACCTCCAGCGCAATCAGGAAGAAGAACACGGCCATCAGGCCGTCGTTGATCCAGAGCAGCAATGG
>VYEH01000134.1:2460-5946 GCA_009843005.1 Pseudomonadota bacterium
CGAACTGCACGGCGGCCGGGACCAGCAGCAGGCGCTCGTACAGACCCGACAGGGGCGAGTTGGCGAGAAACAGCGCCAGCACGGCCGCGGCGAACAGCAGCAGGCCGCCGGCCGATTCCAGCCGGAGAAATTCCCGCACCGCACCCAATACGGGGCCGGCGGTTGTAGCTGGTGTCATGGCCTGCACTTCGTCCTGACTCATTTCAAATTGCTGTTACGTCCTGTCCGGCGGCAGGACGCATTCAGCGAGTTTTCCACACCGCTCAGATACCGAAGAACGGCTGCAGCAAGCGAGGGATCAACGCCGGGAATTTCAACGGCGCGTCGGTGACGGCCAGGCAAATGCAGTCCCTTTCGGGTCCGGCGGCCGGGCGATGGACAACCGACGAGTCGGCCGCATCGACATCGCCGCGCCGGTACCATGTATCCCGGTCATACAGCGCTCCGGCAAGTACAAGCGTCAGCTCTGCGCCCCGATGCCCGTGTTCGGGCACGCGTTTGCCGGCTCCGATCGACAACAGGCGGGCCGTCGCCCCGGAACCGCGCGTTTTCAGGGCCACCTGCCGGACGCCGCCGCCCATGGTGCGCCATGGCAGTTGGGCGGCATCGCAGCCGGCGTAATCGCGCAAGGGCTGAGGCAGCACAAACGATCCGGGCTGCGCAGACAATACCGCCGCCGGCCCGTGCCGCTCGCCATCATGTCCGGCGCCGACAATGGCGGGATCGGGCAAGGATTCGGCTGGCGCCGTGCCGGTCGTTGCAGACTCCATCATGACACCACCGATGACCTCCGCCAGAGCAAGCTCGGCCCGGCACGGCGGACACAGCGCCAGGTGCGTGGCCACGAGGATCGAGGTGGCCTCGTCCAGGGTGCCCGCGCCGTAGGCGAGCAGCAGGTCCCCGCCGACATGGTGAGAAATGGTCATTTCAGTCCCTCGCGTTGCGCGGCGAGCGAACGGCGCAACCGCTGAAACGCCAGGCGGGCGCGCGATTTCACCGTGCCGAGGGGAAGACCCAGCCGGATCGCGATCTGCGCATACGTCTCGCCTTCGTAGAACGGCAGCCACAGGACGTCCCTCTGTTCGTCGCTCAATGCCGAAAGAGCCGACCGAACCGCTTCGGCGCGTTGCCCCGCCGCGAGCGCCCGTTCGCCTTCGGGCGCCGGATCGGGTCGAAAAGCCGGATCCTGCGGGTCGAATTCGGGCCGGCGCTCCCGGCGAATCGAATCGATCCGCGCATTTCGCGCGATGGCGAATATCCACGCGGCGGGGTTGGCGCGCCGCCGGTCGTAGAGTTTCGCCTTGCGCCAGACCGCTTCGAATGTTTGCTGGAGTACATCGTCGGCCCGGCCGGCGTCACCGCCGCCTCGAAGCAGATAGGCCCTGACCCGGGGAGCGAAATGCCGGAACAGTTCGGTAAACGCAGCGCGATCCCCGCGTTCGGCCACGGCCTGAAGCCGTGCCGCCATCCGCTCGGCCTCGCTGGCGCGAACATACGTCCCGGGTTCTCCTTGCGCCGCCGCCGCCGGGACGGGCGCATCGCTGCCAAACGCTTCGTCGAGGCGCCGGTACGGAAAACCGATCACGTTTCTGGACTTTCCCATACCTCATTGTACGAAAGGGGCGGCGTTTCGGATCACTGGTTCCTGGGAATACTCGCACGGAGTGATCCGACTAAGCCCCTGCTGCGTATTTTCTTGAGGATGGAACCGGAGCGAACACAGGCGCCGGGCCGCCGTCGCAGGATCGCGGTCGTCGGGGCAGGCATTTCCGGCCTCGCGGCCGCGTGGCTCCTTTCGCGTGCGCACGATGTGGTGTTGTTCGAGGCGGCGAACCGGCTGGGCGGTCATGCCCGAACCCTGACAGTCAGGACCCGTGGCCGGCACGTGCCCGTCGACACAGGCTTCATCGTGTTCAACCGCGTGAACTACCCCAACCTTAGCCGCCTCTTCGAGCATCTCCGCGTGCCCGTGCGCAAGAGCCGCATGTCGTTCGCGGTCTCCGTCGACGGCGGGCGGATCGAATACGGCGGCGGCAGCCTCAGGGCCCTGCTGGCGCAACCGTCCAACGCGGCCAGGCCGGCGTTCTGGCGCATGCTGCGCGACATCGCGGAATTCAACCGCACGGCACTGGCCGACTCGACGGGCGACGCGGGCCTGACCCTTCGCGATGTGATCCGGCGTCGGCGACTCGGGCCCTGGTTCGTGCGTTACTACCTGTTGCCCATGAGCGGCGCCATCTGGTCCACGCCGCGCGCGCGGATGATGGACTTTCCCGCCGGCGTCCTAGCGCGATTTTTCGACAATCACGGGCTGTTGTCGTTCTCCCACCATCATCAGTGGTGGACGGTCGCGGGCGGTTCCCGGCAGTACGTTTCGAAGATGGCCGCGGACATGCCCGCGCAGGTGCGCCCGGGCGCCGCGGTGGAGGCGGTGACTCGCGGGCCGGACGGGGTGAACGTCAAGGCGGCCGGCCAGGAGGCGGAAACTTTCGACTCCGTCGTGTTGGCGTGCCATTCCGACACGGCGCTTGAAATCCTGCATGATTGCACGCGGCGCGAACGGCGCATTCTCGCCCGAATTCCGTATCGGCGTAACCGGCTGGTTCTGCACACCGATGACAGGTTGATGCCGAGGCGCCGGGCCTGCTGGTCGAGCTGGGTGTACCTCGCCAACTCCCGTCCCGACGAGGACCGCGCGACGGTCACCTACTGGATGAACTCTCTACAGGGGATTCCAGGCGTCACGCCGCTGTTCGCGACGCTGAATCCGCCGATACCGGTCGACGACGCCCTCATCCTGGACGAACACACGTTCGAGCATCCGCGATTCGATTTCGACGCCTTCGCCGCCCAGGCGCAACTGCCGTCGATCCAGGGGCTGTCCAATACCTGGTATTGCGGGGCCTGGACCGGCATGGGTTTTCACGAGGACGGCCTGGCAAGCGCGATCCGGGTCGCAGGGCATTTCGGAGTATCCCCGCCATGGCGTTGATCGGCTCTTCCGTCGTCAAGGTCCGGGTATGCCACGCACGGCGGGTTCCGGTGAAGAACCGGTTCGCCTACGAAATGGACTACTTGCTGCTCGACGAGGCGGCGTTGGGCGCAACGCCGGGCCCGAAGCTCTTCTCCTACGGCCGGACCAATGTCGTCTCGCTGCACCCGTCCGATCATGGGATCACCGACCGTAACGGCATCGAGGGCGTGCGCAGGCTTGCGAAGGAGGCGGGGGTCGAAGGCGCGGATCGTGTGCTCCTGCTGACTCACCCACGCTATTGGGGGTTCACGTTCAACCCGGTGAGCTTCTGGTTTCTCGTCAGCAGGGCGGGGCGTCTGCGCGCCGTGCTGGCCGAAGTACACAATACCTTCGGCGAGCGCCACGGCTATCTCTGCATGATGGAGAGCGGGGCTGACATCGGACCCGATCGCACGACCGTGTCCGCCAAGCGCTTTCACGTCTCGCCGTTCTTCGACATCGAGGGGCAGTAC
>VYEH01000134.1:5956-12817 GCA_009843005.1 Pseudomonadota bacterium
GGGCAGGACCGTTTCCGGTTCCGGCTGGAAGAAGACCGCGTGGCCGTGCGCATCGTCTACGACGATGGGGCGGGCGGCGGACTGACTACGTCCATCGCCGGCGACCGCCGGCCCTTCACCGACCGGGAACTTGCCCGGGCGCTCCTGCGCCGCCCGTTCGGCGCCGCCAGGGCCTTGGCGCTGATTCACTATCAGGCGCTTCGGCTGTATTGCAAGGGCGCGCGATATCGCAAGCGCCCCCGGCTGCCGGAGCGGCACATCACATGACCCATGCCTGGCTCACCGGACTGGTGCGACGGGACCTTTTCCCGCCAGGTCTGGTGGCGGCCATGCTGGCTTTTGCGGGCTTGCCGCTCTACGTGCATACGCCCCGATACTACGCGGAGGCCGTCGGCGTCGACCTGGCCGCGCTCGGCGCCGTGCTTCTGGCCTCGCGTGCGCTCGACAGCGTACAGGACCCGCTGATCGGACGTCTGGCGGACCGGTGGCCGGGTCGACGCGAACCGTGGGCGCTGGTTTCGGGGTGCCTTCTCGTCACGGGCTTCGCCGTGCTGTTTGCGCCCCCGCAATGGGGCCAGCCACTGCCGAGGCTCGCGATCGGACTCGTCGCCGCCTTCACGGGATTCAGCGCGCTGCAGATCGCGCTTTACGATCATGGCCTGGCCCTGGCCGAAAGAGTCGGCGGCGGATACACCCGAATTGCTTTGTGGCGAGAGGCCGGCGGACTCGTGGGCATCTGCCTCGCCGCGCTGGCACCGGTCGCGCTCGGGTCGATTCTGGGCCTGCCCTCGGGGTTTGCGGCGTACGCGGCCGTGTTCTCGCTGCTCGCGCTGTTGGCGCTGGTGCGAATGCGCGGCCGCTGGCTGGCCACCGCCGCGAACTCGCACACCCCCCGGTTCGCACAGGCCCTGCGCGCGCCCGGCGTCGGCCCGATGCTGGCCTTCGGCTTTGTCAACTCCCTGCCCGTGGCGGTGACGTCGACGCTGTTCCTGTTCTTCGTCGCCGACATCCTCCTCGCCGAGGCACATGCCGGCGCCATGCTCGTCGTGTTCTTCGCTTCGGCGGCAGCGGCGGCGCCGGCATGGGCGCGGCTTTCCGGTTGGATCGGCCGCAAATCCGCGCTCACCGCGGGCATGACGCTGTCGGTCGCGGTCTTCCTCTGGGCGTTCACGCTGGGCGCCGGGGACGCGGCGATTTTCTATGTAATCGCCGCCGCCTCCGGGGCTGCGCTCGGCGCCGACATGACGCTGGCGCCGGCGATGTTGGCGGCGTGCATCCGGGGCGGCGGCGGACAGGTCTTTTCCGTCTGGACGTTCCTGCAGAAATCCGCGCTCGCCGTCGCCGCGGGCGGGGCGCTGACCGCCCTCGGATTGGCGGGATACGAGCCGGGAACGGCGGACGCCGCCGCCCTCGCGGCGCTGGCCGCGGCCTACGCGCTCGTGCCCTGCGCGCTGAAGCTGCTGGCCATTCCGTTCTTATGGATATTCGTGACCGACCCAGGAGACTCAGTATGAAGACCCGACATTTCCCCGGTTCGAACCTGTTGTTCGATTTCGGCGCCCAGAGCGTGGAGGCCTATGCCGCGGAAACGCCGGTTCTCGACCTGCGGGAGTACATGAGCGGCGCCCTCACTGCCTCCGGCGTGTTCTTCGGACTGTCCGGGCGTGTCGAACGGCGCTTCGTGGCCGACATGCGCGGTGACTGGAACGGGAATACCGGTACGCTGGACGAGCGTTTCCGCTTCGCCGACGGCGAGGTCGGGGACCGTTGCTGGACCCTAACTTTTGCCGACGACGGGACCTTTGTCGCGACCGCGCCGGACGTGGAGGGCCGCGCCGCCGGGCGCCAGAGAGGCAACGCCGCGGCGATGCGCTACCGGCTGCGGGTGCCCAGGGGCAACGGCGAGATCGTCGTCGGTATGGAGGACTGGTTCTACCTCCTGCACGACGGCACGTTGATCAACAAGGCGCGCATGTCGAAATTCGGGCTGAAGGTCGGCGAACTCGTGGTCTCGTTTCGCAAGACCTCGACTGGCGCGGTGGCGAAAAAATGAGCGGGCTGGCCGGCAAGCGATTCTGGCTGGTGGGGGCCAGCGCCGGAATCGGCCGCGCGCTCGCCCTGCGCCTGGCCCGCGAGGGCGCCGCGGTCGTCGTTTCGGCCCGTGACGGTGCGGCGCTGGCGACACTCGTCGATGAGATGGCGCCTGTTCGCACGGAAAGGTGCGAACACGCTGCGGTCAGGTTGGACGTAACCGACCGCCATGGCGCGGCGGCGGCGTTCGAAGCAGCCGGGGAGGTGGATGGCGTCATCTACTGCGCCGGCGCCTACGAACCCATGTCGGCCCGCCGGCCGGACGTCGACGCCCTTGAAACGATGGTCGACGTCAATCTCACGGGCGCGCTACGCGTCCTTGCGGCTTGCGTGCCGGCCTTTTGCGAGCGCGGGTCGGGCC
This sequence comes from Pseudomonadota bacterium, assembly GCA_009843005.1. Classification (GTDB taxonomy): domain Bacteria; phylum Pseudomonadota; class Gammaproteobacteria; order Steroidobacterales; family Rariloculaceae; genus UBA6522. Next base: position 8,409 of record VYEH01000134.1, read on the forward strand.
GGATACTCCTCGTCGGCTCGCTGGCCGGCTATCGCGGCCTGCCAGGCGCGTGGGGCTACGGCGCCACCAAGGCCGCGCTGATTCACCTGGCGGAGAACCTGCGTTGCGACCTTCGCGGATCGGGCTTGACGGTCCAGGTTTGCAATCCCGGCTTCGTGGCAACGCGCCTGACCGACAAGAACCGCTTCAGGATGCCGTTCCTCATGACAGCCGAAGCCGCCGCGGACCGGATCGTGCGGGGGATGGCTCGAAACCGCTTCGAATTCGCGTTCCCGTTTGCCATAGCCACCGGGTTCGGGTTCCTGACCGCATTGCCCAGGCCGGCGTATTTCGCCCTGCTGGAGCTTGCAGGCGACAGGCGGGGGAGGGTGAAATGAACGCAACCTCGGACCGGCCGATCGTGCGGTCGCCGTCTGTCGAACGGGGCGCATCGCCGCTCCTTCGGGCCTTGCTGGCGATCCTGGCCCGTCTTCAATGCGGCTCGCTACAGGTCGAGATGCCCGACGGGCGCGTGTACCGCGCCGCGGGTCCTGAACCGGGCCCCGAGGGGCGGATTGCCGTTGCGAGCCCGAAATTCCTTCGACGGCTCTTCCGCGAGGGCCACCTGGGATTCGGCGAGATGTTCGTGGACGGCTGGTGGACGACGCCCGATCTCCAGTCCCTTCTGGACGTCATCATGCTGAACAACGACGGCGTCGGGCTGAGCTTCCCGGGCGCCGGCCTGTTCCGCTTGTGGGAGCGCCTGCGCCGCCGCCTGAAGGCGAATACGCGCACAGGGTCGCGGCGCAACATCGCCTACCACTACGATCTGGGCAACGACTTCTACGCCCTGTGGCTCGACGAGACCATGACCTACTCATCGGCGCTGTTCCGCAGCCCGAAGGAGCGGCTCGCCGATGCGCAGCGAAACAAGTATGCGGCCATCTGCGACCGCATCGCGCAGGCGCCCGGCGGCCGGGTCCTCGAAATCGGCTGCGGTTGGGGCGGGTTTGCGGAGTACGCCATCCGCGAGCGCGGTCTGCGGGTTACCGGTCTCACCCTCTCCCGGGAACAGCGTGACTACGCGCGCAAACGCCTTTTCCAGGCGGGGCTGGCCGACCGGGCGGACATTGTGTTGCGCGACTACCGTGAAGAACGGGGCGCGTATGACGCCGTCGCATCCATCGAAATGATAGAAGCCGTCGGCGAGAAATACTGGCCGGTGTTCTTTTCGACGCTGCGCGAGCGGCTTCGGCCGGGCGGCGTGGCGGCGCTGCAGGCCATCACGATTTCCGACTGGCTGTTTCCGCAATACCGGAATTCAACGGACTTCATCCAGCGATACATCTTCCCGGGCGGTTTGCTTCCGAGTCCAGAGAAGCTGCGCGACTGCGCCTCAGGGGCCGGACTTCAGACCATCGGCGTCGATTCTTACGCCAACAGTTATACACGCACGCTTAACGCGTGGCGGAGACGGTTCAACGCCCGCTGGAATCGGATTGCCGAACTCGGATTCGACGATCGCTTCCATCGCATGTGGAACTTCTACCTCGCCGCAAGCGCCGCCGGCTTTGTCTCGGGCACCACCGATGTCGTTCAGATTGCGTACCGGAAGCAGGAATGAACACGCGCCACAATTGAGCTCAAGGGGTAGCGCCAAACGTGCGCGCCCATCTCTTTCACGATCGCGTACCGTCCATGCCGCGCTCCGATCGGTGCTCCTCGCTTATGGCTGTTAGGGCCTTTACTTCACTTAACTTACTGATATTTAAAATATAAAACTCTAGACAAAAACACCGTTGGCTTCTTTGTAGTCTGGAGGGTCAAATCGAAAGCGAAAAGGGCTCGGTGCGCTTCGCTATCCGCATCGAGAATGGAACGACCGAAACGCGCCACGTCGTTTGGCTCAACTGGAGCGGCGAGCGGTCCTCGGGTGCTCGCGCTACGTTGGCACCGGGCGAGCATGCAAACGTACGGACCTGGAGTCGCCATCCATGGACCGTCTTGAACGATAATGCTGAATGCGTGGGGATCTTCGATCCGGGCTGGGAGGATGAGACTGTCGAAAACGAGCAATAAAATCCTAGGGTGGACGGCTAAGAAGCGATTCGACACGCTAACAGAAATTCTTGCAGGACCTGTATCATGGCTACACCAAGGATCACCTTTCCCAGGCCAGTTTTTGTCTTTCTATCGTGCGTGGGTGTAAAGATCCGATTGGCCCCTCTTCCGAAAGCCAATAAGCCCCTGAAATACGGAGCAGCTTGTACCCTGGGACTGGATCTACGCGCTTCACAGACTTAACGCAAACAACCACCCAGACTATGCTCTTGTTAGTCAGCCTCGAAAAGTCGCGTACAAAATCTTCGCGCAACAGCAATGTGCTCGGTCCAAGAGTGTGGGCACACGGATCGAATGCAACCACGTTACCCTCCGCGCATCGAAAATCAGCGGCGCCACCAGTCCAATGCAGCCCCCCAAGGTTCACCAATTCGCGGCTTGGAATCTGAATCGCTGGATTGTCCCAACCCGTGTCCTCCAGCGGACCTCGACGAACCGGAAAGCGCAATGCTACTGGCGTCATGCTTATCGCCATCGATCCGCTTACCCTATGCCCTTGGTATGTTCCCCCAAGCGGAGCTTGCCGGTATCTCGACGCTGGAGCCCACGCGTACTCGCCCATGAAAACGTTGTGCATCTCGGAGACATCGTCGTATCCGGACTCTACGCCTTTACACTCGGCCACCCGTTCCACCAGTTGCTCAGCATCGCCACGATCGGTCAGAAAGGCGTTAATCGCATACATGACCTCGCCGCGTTCTTCTTCGAACAAAGTTCGACCTAAAGATGGCTTCTGCTTCCAAACCACGTAGCAACTACCGTTTACCCAGCTGGTCCCATCCGCAGGACACCGAACCATCAACATTTCTCTGATATCCGGAAGCTCGTCTGACCGCTCTACCCAATCGCCAAAACCATCAGCGGTCGGCCAGTCTGAATAGCGTCCCCCTGTCCACCACACCCCAGGATTGCCTTCTCGGAGGTTAAAGAACCGGCCTTTAGGCGCCCTGTCCGTAAAAGTGGGGTCGATGTCGCGCAGCCAGTTCTGCCACGGCCCCTTGTACGTATGGTCTCGCTCTACGCCCGCCGGAAACTCTCTGTATTGAAAGTTGTCGGCAATCAGTGCCAGAACTTCGCGAAACGCGATCAACTGGTATTTGCGTCCTATGCTTTCATTTCCTCCTGCCGCGACCGAATCCATGTTCCAGGAACTGTCGAATTTTCCGAATCGCCCGTCAGTCCATCCAAGATCGAATGTGCGTTCGAGAATGTACCTCTCAATTTTTTGTCGATTGAACGTCGGCGGACGGAGTTCCTGTTCGCTTCCGCCTTTTGCTGCCACCGGTTCCTTCCAAGCAGGTTCGTCAAGCACCAACTCAAGCCATTCGCCCGAGTGCCCCCAAGTCTCTCGTATTTCGCGGTGTAATCTGCCCTCGAACACCGAATGACCGATGTGACTGCGAGCCCAGTCGTCTCCTTCTTGCCGGTGTGGATCGTGATCCGGGCTCGGCAGCAAGGACGCGATATCCTCTTCGCTTGGGAACACCGGAGGAGTGCTACCGTAGGGAGGCCGTATACGCGTTTCGTCAACCTCAATTGCTGCTTCGAGGTAGAGCGCTCGTTCGACAACGCCACGCGCGAAGTCCCGTAGCAGGATGTTCGCAGGAGGCGTTCCACGGGCAAAAACGCTCTCGTAAACACGTTGGGCTAGTGCCCCAACTTTTTCTGCATCGTGGCTTCGCGTTGCGACACCGTAGGCAACTGCGTACAGGCGCTCTGCCAGATATGGATCGTCTACATTCGCAATCCTTTCAACCAATCTGCCCGCCACATCGAGACGGCCCGTGAGAAGGTTGACCAGCGCCTTCGTTGTCCAATCGCGCACGGACCGATGCGATGCGGTTAGCATCCATACCAGTGCAATTGCAAAAAGTTCCGCTGCTTCGCTGTCCAGCATCGTCGCTGGCGACACGCGCAACGCCGAGTCTCGAAGTCTTCGTGCCGAACCCGTTCCTGACGCCGAACCGTTGATATACAAGGACCACCATGAATCGCGCATAGCCATCGAATCCTGCCACAGCCACGTATGGAGATACCGCGCATTCAATGGATGTTCCGGAACCGTGGCTAGCGTTAGCAGAGCACTTACGATTCCGGATCTATGCTTCACGTCCGAATCCAATTCTCGCCCCACCAACTCACATGTGCGATCACTAATCGACTCAACCTGTCGCCAACTCAGACTTTGAATGAATGCGCTGCGAAAATCGTACCTGCTTGCCAAATTAGGCACCAGATCCACGACTTCGCGCGCGGCGCGCTCTGGCAGTTGAATGCATATCGCCTCCAGCATGCCCCGCATCTCATAC